>CANDCB010000001.1 GCA_947383065.1 uncultured Bacillota bacterium
TTACTTTATTAGCAGCTATACTCATTCCAATTCCTGTTCCACATAATAGTATGCCAAAGTCTGCTTCTTTATTTGTCACCGCATTAGCGACTTTGAAGGCAAAATCTGGATAGTCATCAGTATCATAATTTTTCTCACTTTTATCAATAAATGTATATTCCTTTAAAAGATTGATTAGTTGATGTTTTTCTACGACACCATTGTGATCAGTTGCAATAGCTATTTTCATTTAATTATTCTCCTTTTCAATACTATTTCTATTGTAATCATTTAATACTTTTTCAAATCTAGGTAATAGACCTATCCCGTTTGTACGATGAGGGGGTAATTGATATAAATCGTGACCGGGGAATTCATTTGATTCAATTAAGAAAGGACCTTTTTCACCTAAACTAACGTCCCATGCAATATAACCAATTTCGGGAACTTCGTTACATGCTTGTTTTATGTATCTTTTAATACGTGGCCATTTGGGAATTTTAAACCAAAGAATAGATTCATTAGTTAAGGGGTGTTTTTCATATATATTTCCTGCTTTATCAATAGCGAGATAATCAATTATTCCTGTTTCTATATTGATTGGAGCTACTAACCCACCATGATTAAAATTATCAACAACATTATTGTTATTACCAATTCTTAAAAAGGCGGCAACAATTTCTCCTTTTAAGGTAACCATTCTTATTGTATTAATAGATGAAGGATGAAGCTTAGATATTTCTTTACATTGAGTTGCAACTTCTTCAACTAAAATTCGATTTGTTGATATTAAATTATTATATATTTCTTTTATATTTTTCTTGTCTACTTCTAATTTTTCAACACCTTTACCACAACATTCATCTATAGGTTTTACAATAATACTATGATGTTTTTCACAGAAATCTTTAAATTCTTTATAGCCTTCTTCAGTATCTTTTAAGCAAAGCCATTCTCGAAGTAAATATTTATTAAATTTTTTATTAAACTCGATTTTATTTCTAAAAAATTTAATGTAATCAGGATTATTATATTTCTTTACAAGTTCATTATTAATTCCTCTAGTTATAATAGTTTTTCTTTGTTTTTTGTTAAGATTGTACATTTCAAAAATTTTATAATCCATATAACCGGCCTGATATTTAAGTCCGCAGTAAATTATATCTAATAAGATAATAAATTTATTTTTACCATTTTTTTCATGGACAAAGTCAACAGTCTCAAACATTTTACTATAATCCATTGATTTTATTCTATTAAATAAATATTTTACTTTACTCATATTATCACTTCCATTTGGCTATAGTATACCATAAAAAGATATGTTAATTATTATTTAAATTTAATTTATTTTAGTTATTTATAATATTGGACAGTTTTTATTACTTAATATTTAAAATTAAATAACTTGGCAATAAAAAAACTACTATAAATTATAGTAATCTTTTTAAATATAATTATTCTGCAGTTTCGTCTTGATTGTAACCAAATTTACGATTGAATTTTTCAACTGCACCAGTTTTTTTGGTTTTACCTTGTTTTCCAGTATAGAATGGATGGCATTCATTACATACTTCAATATGGATATTTTCTTTTGTTGATAATGTTTTGAATGTTGCACCACAAGCACAAGTTACTTGGCATTCTTTCATTTCTGGATGAATATTTTTTTTCATAATTATTCTCCTTCCGCCATGTCTAGGATATTAAGACATAGTTATTTTCTTCGTCTTATGTATTATATCATAAGAAATTAACTAATCAATAGTTAAAATACTTATTTTGACAAATTTATTGCTTTTTAAAAAGCGATATTACTTTTCCAGTCATAAAAACAATAGTGTCACTATGTTTAGTAGCAACATCTTTAAATATTGCTTTACAACCAACTGTCAGACTTGAGATTACAGCAGTTACTAAAACGGTAATTATTGTAGCAGAAAAATTAAAATAATTTGATATAGATATTGTTAATACTGCTCCTAGACTACCACTTACTATACCACATATATCTCCTATAACATCATTACAAACAGATGATACTTTTGTATCATTTTTTAACAAAGATATAGCTTCTTTAGCACCTTTTAACTTTTTAGAGGCTTTGGCATGAAGACTTGCTTCATTACTTGTTAATACCGCAACACCAATCATATCAAAAATAATACCAATAGTTATTACTAATAATAAAATTATAGTTAAGATTATAGTATTAAATTTGTCAGCCATTACTGATGAGATTCCACTAAATACAATTGATAAGATAAAAGATAATAAAAAAACTTTATATATCCAGTTAACATTTGTTTTCATATTAACTCTCCTTATAAAGTATTCTTTTAATTCGTGTATGGTAATATTATAAATTAATTTTACGGCTTTGGTCGAGTTGAATTTCTCTAATTCCTACCATTGATTACTCTTTGGCGATTTCTCTTTGAAGGAATTAAACGGATGTTACCAGTCCGATTACTCGATTACCACTTAGTCCGCACTTCAAACTTTATAATATGTACACCCTAGAGAATTTCTCTAACACAAAGTGATTATTCTTATTCGCTTTTGCAATTATGTTTTCAATTTCTATCCCACATAACCACTCACGACATGCACATTTAATCTTAACTGAGACGGGATAAAAGGATAAACAGTTATATGCCATTATAACTTCTCCTTAAATCTTAAATTATATACCCACCCAAATCTGGGCGAAATAAGCAGATATACAAAGTGTCGTATTCTGTACAATTAGTAGATTTTTAGGCCTACCTTCAAATAATGTTTGTGACTAGGATAATGCACCACAACATGATTAGCATTTTAACAAATATTTATAATCTTGTCAAATTCTTCTGCCAATCTATTATAATTTATTCTTTATTACTAATTTATAATACAATTTTATGTTTTTTTTATAATTAAAGATTTAAAAACTGCTATAATAGCAGTAATTTTTATTAATATTTATTTGGTTTTATTAAGTTTTATTTTTTTAGTCTTCTTCTATTTTAATTTTAGCACCAACTGTGGCTAATTTTTCAACAATATTTTCATATCCTCTTAAAATATGGTCAATCTCAAGGACTTTAGATGTCCCTTCAGCTATTAAACCAGCAATAACCATCGAAGCACCAGCACGTAAATCTGTCGCTATAACTTCTTGACCTTTTAACTTGGTACATCCTTTTATAATTACTGTACGATCATTAACTTCCATGTTTGCTCCCATTTTATTCAAATATGGGATATGCCCCATTCTATTTTCATATATTGTTTCTTCAAAAATAGAAGTTCCTGAAGCTTGAGTTAATAATACACTCATGGGCTGACCTAAATCTGTCGCAAAACCAGGGAAGACTAAAGTTTTAACATTTATAGGCTTAAATTTAGACGGACTGTTAATAATTATAGAATTATCAACAGCCTTTAAATCAACACCCATTTCTTTTAATTTACTTAATAGAGCGTCAATATGTTCTTCAATTATTCCAGATATTTTTAAATTTTTACCTAAAAGAGCGCCTATTATTGTATAGGTACCTGCTTCTATTCTATCAGGAATTACCTCGATAACTCCTGGACCTAATTTATCTACCCCTTCAATTTTAATTTCACTAGTTCCAGCACCAGATATCTTAGCTCCCATATTATTTAAAAGCGTAGCAATATTAACTATTTCTGGTTCTTTTGCAGCATTTGAAATATATGTTGTTCCTTCAGCTTTTACGGCGGCTAGCATAATATTAATTGTTGCACCAACTGAGGCAAAATCCAAATAAATTCTGGCACCTTTTAACTTGTCAGCTTGGAAAGTATACTTATTGCCTTCAATTGTTACTTTTGCGCCTAATTGTTCAAAACCTTTAATATGAAAGTCAATGGGACGTGAACCAATGTTACAGCCACCAGGGAAATATATTTCAGCATATTTAAATTTACTTAATAAAGCCCCCATAAAATAATACGATGCACGAAGTTTTTTACTTAGATGTTCTGGAACAACTTTATTTTTAATATTCTTAGTATTTATTGTCATTACTTCATTTTGGTATTCTACTTCTCCATCTAATAACTTTATGATATCAATTAAAGCATTGGTATCGGAAATATTAGGGACATTATATAAAGTAACTTCTTCATCTGATAAAATAGCTGCTGGTATTAAGGCTACTACACTATTTTTAGCACCACTTATTTTTATTTCACCAGATAGTTTATGGCCACCCTCTATTATTAACTTTTTCATATTATCACTCTCAAACTTCTAAATGTATATATCAACAAATTTACTATATAATTAACTAGTTATTTTGTCAATTTATAAGTGATTAATTTACACTTATGATGTTAATTTTTCTAGAATTTCTTTAAAAAAAGATTTGTATTCTACATCACTTAAGTTATCGCTTTTTGCTTCTAGTAAACATAATGGTGGATACATGACACACCACCAATTATTACCCGTTCCTTCACCTAAAGATATTACTAGAGATTCATAGTTACCTGCTTCATAAGAAATTCCTTTATATTCTTTAGGAGGAAAGTAATTTTCTCCATAATTAATAGTATATGTTATATTATATTTATCAATAATATTTTTTATGATTGATTCATTATTTTTTATAATTTGACGGGTTTCTTCAATAGATTTAGAATTTTCTACTAAAGGAAAAAGAGAATCTTCTAATTCTTTTTTGATTAAAAGTTTAGTTTTTTGATCTAAGTTTGTATTGCTATTAGCAATAATTCTAAAACGTATTGATTCGTCAGGTATTACGAAAGGTTTTGGTTTATTTAAAAAACAAGATAATATAAAAACTATTAAAATTACATATATAAATTTTTTCATTTAAAATCACCTACTTAAATAGTGGGTGGTTTAAATAATTTTTATTCATTTTATTTTTTAATTTATTTTATATAATTTTTTTCTAATACATTATGTTTGAATTATAAAAATAAATCTATCAAAATTTCGCATATCTTTTTCTAAAATTATCTTAGAATTAGGAAAATATTTCTTGGCAATATTTATTACATCTTTACCTTGGGATTCCCCTATTTCATAAGCAATAATAAATTTTTTATTAAGGTATCTACTTGCTTGGGAAGTAATTTCTTTATAAAAATATAAACCATTATCTTTAGCATACAAAGCTAAATGAGGTTCGTTATTTTTAACAATATCCATTATATCTTCATCCTCTTTTATATAAGGAGGATTGCTAATAATCACATCAAATTTATCATTTATATTAGAAAATATATCACTTTTAAAAAAGTTTATTTCTACATTATTGGCTCGAGCATTTGACACGGCTACTTGTAATGCTTGTTCACTTATATCTATACCAGTTATTATACTTTGCTCTAAATTTTTTTTTAGAGCAATTGGAATACATCCACTCCCTGTTCCTATATCTAATATTTTTAAATTAGAAGCTGTAAAATATTTTTTGATATAATTTATTGTTTTCTCAACTAATTCTTCAGTTTCGGGACGAGGAATTAAAACATTTTTATTAACTTTAATAATATTACCAAAAAATTCAGTATCGCCAATTATGTATTGAACAGGTTCGCCATTATTCAGTCTAATAATAGCATCTTTTAGATTAGCATCAGGATGAATGTATTTTTTTAAATATTCTAATTCTGTCATTTTATAACCTAAAAAGAAGATTATTCTCCTCTTAATTTTCTATGTAAGTCTTCAGTTATTAAAGCTTCTATAATGTCGTCTAAGGCACCATCCATTACTCTATCTAAAGTATTAGTAGTAAAACCTATTCGATGATCGGTTACACGATTTTGTGGATAGTTATATGTTCTTATTTTTTCTGAACGATCCCCTGTACCTATTTTGCTTCTTCTTTCATTTCCGACTTCGGCGTCTAATTTTTCTTGTTCAGCTTGATAAAGACGGGCTTTTAAAACTTCCATTGCTTGAGCTTTGTTCTGTAACTGGCTACGTTCATTTTGACATGTAACTACTGTATTAGTTGGAAGATGAGTAATTCTAACTGCTGATGGTGTTGTATTAACTCCTTGACCTCCATGACCACTTGCACAATATACATCTATTCTTAAATCATTAGGATTAATTTCTATATCTACATCTTCTACTTCTGGCATAATAAGAACGGTAGCAGTAGATGTCTGAATACGACCATTCGATTCTGTTATCGGAACTCTTTGAACACGATGAGAACCTGATTCATATTTTAATTTTGAATAAACATTTTCACCTTTTATTTTGGCTTCTATTTGAGAAAAACCACCTGATGATCCTGCTTCAGAATTAATTATTTCAATTTTCCATCCAACTTTATCAGCATAACGAGAATACATTCTAAAAAGGTCACCAGCGAAGATATTTGCTTCATCACCACCAGCTGCGCCCCTTATTTCCATAATAATGTCTTTATCATCATTTTCATCTTTTGGGATTAGTAATATTTCTAGTTCACTTATTAGACTATCTTTTTGACTAGTTAATTCTTTTACTTCTAAAGTGGCCATTTCCCCCATTTCTGGATCATTAATTAACATTTTTGCTTCTTCTAAATTATTAATTATATGTAAATACTCTTTGTATTTGTTATAAGTTTCTTCTAAATCTTTTTGTTCTTTAGAGAGTTTTTTTAAGCGATTGTAATCACCTAATACTTCAGGAGTTGCCAAATACTCAGTTAATTCTTCATATTTAGTTTTAATAGCTTCTAGTCTTTCAAACATATTATACACGCCTTTCGTTTGTATTATATCATAAGTATTTTAAGAATAAAAACAAATGGATAAATTAAACCATTTGTTCTTCGTCTTCATCTATTATTACTAAGTCTTTTAAATCATCGTCATCGTCTGTTAAATCGTCATTATCATCGTCATCACTATATATATCTTCTTCTGGTAATTCTTCATCTATTTCTTCAATATCTTGTTCTAGGTCCTCATCTTCTTCATCTGAATCATCAATAACTACTTTAATGGCATGTTTAGTTTTTAAGTCCCAAAAACCATTTTCTAACATTATAAAGCGATGATCTGTTGATAGTACTTCGAAGAAAGATGGTAACTTGTCAACAAATTCTTCATCTGATAAACCAAGTAACGTACACACTTCTTTAAATAATTCATTTATTTTCATTTGACGATTAGTTTCAGTTAAAATCATTAAAGCGATATCATCATAGGACATTGCTTCTAGTTCTTCTTTAGTTAAATCTTTTAATTTCATAAAACGACCTCCAAATAATTCACTAGTCACCATTATACATATTTTTTATAATATGACAATACTTAAAAGAATATTTTTTTTAAATTTTTATTACATTCTTTCAGGGACATCTATTCCTAGTATATTCAATAGTTTTAAATTGTTCTCATAGATAACTTTTGTTAGAACTAACCATGATTCTTGAGCTTCTTTATTTTCTTCTGTTAAGACATGATTGTTTGAGTAAAAGTTATTATATAAATTAGTTATTTTATATAAATATTCTGTTATGTCATTTAATGATTTTGTATTTATAGATTTTAATAGAACATTTCTTAAACTTAACATATAAATTATAATATCTCTTTCTATTGAGCTTGAAATATTTTTATAACTATCATATTTAATTTGAGCTTCGGAAGCCTTTTTTAAGAGACTTTTCATTCTTATAGTTGAATATAGTAAATATGGTCCTGTTTTACCCTGTAAGTCACTAAATTTGACTGGATCAAAATTATAATCTGTAAGTCTAAAAGGTATTAAGTCAGCATATTTAACAGCAGCGACTGATACTTGCTCGGCGATTTTATCTCTTTCTTCACCTGTTATATTTGGCAAAATCTTTTTTTCACATTCAACTTTCGCTAAATCAAGTAAAGCTTCAAGAGTCATAACTCCCCCATCACGAGTTTTAAATGGTTTGCCATCGGCTCCATTCATAGTTCCAAATGGAATAAATTCTAATTTAGTATCATCATTGATAATTTTACTTTTTTTAGAGGCTCTAAATACTTGTTCAAAATGAAGTGTTTGCCTAGCATCTGTTAGGTACCATATTTCGTCTGGGTTAAATAAATGCATTCTTTCCCATATACAAGCAAGGTCTGTAGTTTCATAAGATGCACTACCGTTTGATTTTACTAAAAGTAATGGTGGAACTTCGTGGTCATCATTATCTAAAGCAACATTAATGACACGAGCTCCTTGGCTATCTTCAACAATATTTAGTTTTTCCATGTATTCAATCATTTCTGGGATATATTTATTTCCGTCTGACTCCCCTTCCCAGACTTCAAAAGTTGTATTTAGACGATCATAAATTCTTTTAATATCAGTTTTTGAAACTTGCATTATATGGTGCCATAAAGCCATTAGACCTCTATTTCCGTCTTGGAATTTGGCGGTCATAATTCTAGCTTCTTCCATATATGATTCATCTTCTTTAGATTTATTAGAAGCATATGGATATAATTCCATTAAATCATCATTAGTAACTGGGGATTGTGCAGGATATTCTTCAGTATATGAATCATCAAAATATGGTAATTCAGGATTTCTTTTTTTGATTTCAAGCATTACAAGACCAATAGGGCGACCCCAATCGCCTAGATGAGCATCAGCGATGGCTTCGTTTTTTAAGGCTACTGCTAATCTTTTTAAAGCTTCACCAATATTAGCGCTTCTTAAGTGGCCAACATGTAAGGCTTTAGCGACATTTGCTCCACCATAGTCCATAAATATTTTTTTGGGGTTATCATTTTCATAATTTAAGTCTATATTATGATTTAAATCATTAACATGATTGATTAATTCACTATCAGCAAATGTTATGTTAATAAAACCTGGACCTGCAACATTTATATCTTTATATCTTTTTTCAGATTTTATACATTCAACTATTTCTCCTGCTATTTCACGAGGATTTTTAGAATATATTTTGGCTAATGCCATAACTCCATTATATTGATAATCTCCGAATTCTGGTCGAGAAGAACTATTTAAAGTTACTTCTTCTACTTTATATCCACATTTATTTATTATTTTTTTTAGATAATTTTCTTCATTTTCAATAAAACTACTCATAATTTCACCCTATCTATATTTTTAATTTTCTTTTAGTTCTATTTTTATTTTCTGTTCTTCACTTGATAATTTATATTCTAAAGTTAAATTTTTATTTTCTTTTTTTAAATTTAAAAAGGTAACCTCGATATTAAATAGTTTATTTATTTCTTTTAAATTATATATTGCTTCTTTTTTATTTATATCTAGAATAAATTTATATTCATTGTTTTCTCTAATAAATATCTTATCACTTAAGGTTGTTTTTATACCATCGATAAAAAAAGTATATGTATTATTAGAAAATATACTATTAATATCTTTAAAGGACTCTAATAACCGCTTTTCTTTATAAAGATTTAGTGTAATTACTTTTTGCATAAAGTATAACTCCTTTGTGTTGGATTATAACATATATATTATAAGTTTGCACTTATAATTTAGAAAAATTTCTTAATACTATTTAGTGGGTGTTATTATGAAATTAATTAGAAAACTTTTTAAATTATGTTGCTTATTTTTTATTTTAGGGCTTATAGGTATAGTTGGACTTTATAGTTATGCCTATTTTAGTCCGAAATTAGATATTAAAAATGCGAATCAATTTTACATATATGATGATAAGGAAAATTTAGTTTATCAAGGTTCGGGTAATAATGATTGGGTATCTTTAAATGAAATTTCACCATATTTAATAGATGCTGTTTTAAATACGGAAGATAAAAATTTTTATAAACATCATGGTTTTGATTATCTACGTATTGCTAAAGCGATGTATACTAATATTACAAATGGTTCAATAGTTCAAGGAGCTTCTACAATTAGTCAACAATATATAAAAAATATGTATTTGGATTTTGATAAGACTTGGAAAAGAAAAATAGATGAAGCTTTTTTAACATTAAGGCTAGAAGTTCAATATGATAAAGATGATATTTTAGAAGGATATTTAAATACAATAAATTTCGGGCAGGGTAATTACGGAATTGAAAATGCCAGTCAATTTTATTTTAATAAAAAAGCTAAAGATTTAAGTTTGGAAGAAGCTATTGTTTTAGCAGGGGTACCAAAAGCTCCTAATAAATATAATCCTGTTACAAATTATGAAGCCGCAATAAAAAGAGGGAAAATAATAGCGAAGTTAATGTATACGAATAATGTAATTGATGAAAATACTTATGATAATCTTTTTAAAGAAAAGTTAGAAATTTACGGAAAACCGGCAGAAAGTGATTTAACAATGCTAATGTATTATCAAGATGCGGTATATCAAGAATTAAAATCTTTAAAGGAGATACCGGCTTCTTTAATAGAGTCGGGTGGTATTAAGATTTATACTTCTTTAAATTTAGAAGCTCAATCTTTGATGGAAAAAAATATTTTAAATTATATGAAAGATTCAGATATGCAAGTGGCAAGTATTATTGTAAACCCACATAATGGGGGGGTGATGGCGCTATCTGGAGGTATTAATTATGCTAAAAGTCAGTATAATAGGGCAATAAGTAGTAATAGACAAGTAGGGTCAGCTATTAAACCAATTTTATATTATGCTGCTCTTGAAAATGGAATGGTATCAAGTTCAACATTTTTATCAGAACCTACAACTTTTATGTTTTCTTCAAATGATTCTTATTCGCCAGCTAATTATAATGATAAATATGGAAATAAAAATATTACAATGGCGGCTGCTTTATCATATTCAGATAATATTTATGCAGTAAAAACCCATTTATTTTTAGGAGAGGAAGTTTTAGTTAATACAGCAAAAAGAATGGGAATAAAAGGGGAGATGGCTCCGCTTCCTTCACTTGCTTTGGGGACTTGTGAACTTAGTATGTTAGACTTTGCAAGAGGATATACAACTTTAGCTAGTGGGGGATATAAAAGAGATTTAACATTTATTAATAAAGTTGTTGATGTTGATGGAAATGTTTTATATAAAAAGAAGGAGAGTAATGATTTAGTTTTAAATGAATCTTATTCTTTTATTCTAAATGAAATGATGACTAGTACTTATAATTCTAGTTTTGTTGATTATAATACGCCAACTGTAATGAGTATTGCTTCTAAAATATCAAATAAATATGCAATTAAAACTGGTTCTTCTGGGACAGATTGCTGGATGGTAGGGTATAATTCGAATGCTTTAATGATGGTATGGAATGGTTATGATGATAATAAGGAAATGAAAGTTAAAGATGGAACAATTTCAAAAAATATATGGGTTGATACGATAGAGAATCTAGATATAGAAAAGAGTTGGTATGATATGCCTAATAATGTGGTAGGGGTACCTCTTGATTCAATTACTGGAGAGAAAACTAATGATACTAATCGAACAGCAATATTTTACTATGTAAATGGTAGTGAATATAATAATAAGAATACGGAGTTAGTATTTAATGAAATGAAAGAAGATAATAAAAAAGATAATTAAGTAAATTATTTATTGATAAGACTTTTTTATAAGTCTTTTTATATGGAAGAATATATTTTGAGTTTTTTATAAAAAAAAGATAATAGAATATTACTATTATCAGATGGATTAAAAATTCAAATGTTTACTTTTTTTTAATTAGTTATCTTTATGAATACGCATAGTTATTTGATAATTATTTTCAAAATCGATTTCTTCAACATCAATAAAGAAACCCTTATCTCCTAAATTTTCGATACAATTACGAATTGATGATATAGCATCTTTTAATTCTAATTGACCATTTTTGGATAAACCAGACTGATCATTAGTTAAATTATCAACTGCATCCATCGGATTTATTTCTTTTTCTTGTGGAGCTAGAGAACTTATTTCCATAGGAGGCTCATTAACAGGAGTGAAAAAACGATTGTTAGAATTAATTTCAAAGGAAGAATTTAAATTTTGATTATCAAAAGATAATGGAGGTGTAGGATTTTGAACAGGTTCTTCTATAACTGGTGAATTTTGAGTTATAAAGGAATTATCATAAGTTGGAGAATCAAATACTTCAAATTTATTAGTATCATTATTGTTTTCAAATGATGTTAAAAAAGAAGGATTTTGATTATCATTTTGGTAATTATTAAGTTCAAAAAATTTGTTTGAATCACTTGAATTGTTTGTTAAACTTTCACTAGGAATAAAAGTGCTAGCACTATTTGGAGTTGCAATATTAAATTCTGGTATAGATGTTGCAGTCATAAAAGGGTTATTGCCTGATTCAATTCCTTTTTGGCTATTTAAAGTGTTATCTTCAAAAGTTAAAGCCTCTGGAATAGGGGTTGGGATTATGTCAAGAGTTTCCAAAGTCTCTGGAGAGTTTTGAGGTTCATTATTCATTTTACTAGCTAAGCCTATATCAACTGCATTTGCTTTTATATCTTCAATACTTGGACGTGATGATACTAAAGGAATATCTTCTAATTCTTTAGCTTTTTTTAGTTCTAAATCCAATTGTCTAACAGTTAGGCGTTCATTTATTATACGATGTAACCAAGCTTTTTGGGCTTCTTTATCTTGTAAAGTTAATAAGGTACGAGCATGGCGTTCAGATATTTTTTCTTCAAGTAGAGCTTGTTGAACTTCTTCATCTAAATTTAAAAGCCTTAATTTATTAGCAATTGCTGGTTGAGATAACCCCATTCTTTTAGCTAATTGATCTTGGGTTAAGTAGCCTTTATCTAGTAAACTACGATAAGAGCGAGCTTCTTCTATAGCTGTTAAGTCCCTTCTTTGAACATTTTCTACTAAAGCAACTTCTGCTGATTTATTATCGTCTATATTAGCAATAACTGCTGGGACAGTTGTAAGGCCTGCCATTTGAGAAGCTTTGTATCTTCTTTCACCTGCAATTATTTCATATTTATCGCCTAATTTTCTTAATACTAGGGGTTGAATTATACCATGTTCTCTAATAGAATCTGATAATTCTTTTAATCCTTGTTCGTCAAATGTAAGACGTGGTTGAAATCTGTTGGGAATAATATCTTCTATATGGACTTGTAGTACTCCTGATTCTAAATTCATTTTATCAGCCCCTTTTTTTAGTCTTTCCTATTATTATAATACATTATTTAATTTTTTATTTCAATGGGTACTTAATTATTTTTTCATATCTTCTTGGATACTCTTGAGGTGTCTTTTTTTCTTTTAAAATGGTAATTAGATTTCGACCACTTTCTTCATTAGGTAAATTAAAATTAATTATTTTTGTTATATTTCCGCCTAGTATTTTTATAGCATTTTTAGCAGTTTCGACTTCTTTTTGATCTGAACCTTTCATGGCAATAAAGAATCCGTTTAATTTAGTTAATGGTAAACAAAGCTCTGATAGTACACACATATTACTAACTGCTCGAGCAGTTACAATATCAAATTCTTCGCGATGTTTTTGACAAAATTCTTCTGCACGACCATGAAAAAAGTTTATATTATTAATACCTAGTTTGGAAGCTAATTCTTTTAAGAATGTTATTTTTTTGTTATTAGAGTCTAGTAATGTAACTTCTAAAGAAGGATAAACTATTTTTAAAACCATGCCAGGAAATCCAGCTCCAGTGCCTATATCAAGAAGATTTTTGTAATTTGTTAAATCTATTGCTTTTGTCAGAGTAAGAGAATCATAAAAGTGTTTTAAGTAAATCATCTCTTTATCTTTTATTGATGTTAAGTTAGTATGAGAGTTGTATTCAATAAGAAAATTACAATATTGTTCTAATTGTTCTAATTGTTTATTAGTTAATTTAATTCCTAATAATTCTAATTGTTTAATAAATTCTTCTTTATTCATTTTTACCATATTCCTTTTTTAGATAGACTGAAAGTATAGAAATATCAGAAGGATTAACACCACTAATACGAATAGCTTGAGCGATTGTAATTGGACGAACTTCTTTTAATTTTTGTTTAGCTTCAGAAGCAATATTTTTTATCTTATCATAATCAATGTCATTTGGAATTTGTTTTTTTTCTAATTTTATCAATTTTTCGGCTTCTTTATAAGATTTTGCTATGTAACCTTCATATTTTAAATTAACACTTACTTGCTCTTGTATTTCCTTTTTAAATGGTATTTCTACTAAAGAGTTTAGAAATTCCATATTTATTTCTGGTCTTTTTATTAATTGTTCTAAAGTTAATGTTGTACTTGGGATTTGATAATTTTTTTGATTAAATTTTTCTTTTATTTCTTTAGTTATTTTAATTTTAGTCTCATTCATAAATGTTGTTAAAGATTTAATTTCTTCTTCTTTTTTATTTAATTTTTCTAGTTGTTCTTCAGATATTAAACCAACTTTATAACCTAAACGACGAACTCTTAAGTCAGCATTATCGCTTCTTAAAAGCAATCTAAATTCAGCACGGCTAGTTAAAAGGCGATAGGGATCTTTAATTCCTTTTGTTATTAAGTCATCTATTAAAACGCCAATGTAGGCTTCAGAGCGTTTTAAAATTAATGGTTCTTTATTTTCTAGTTTAAGAGAAGCATTTATTCCGGCCATTAAGCCTTGACAAGCTGCTTCTTCATACCCGCTAGTACCATTAATTTGACCAGCAGTATATAAATTTTGCAATATTTTGGTTTCTAAACTTGCATGAAGTTGAGTAGGGTAGATAGCGTCATATTCTATAGCATAACCGTATTTTAAAATTTTAGCGTTTTCTAGACCTCTTAAGCTATGGACCATTTGTTCTTGAATCTCTGGGGGCATAGAAGTAGAAAATCCTTGCAAATAAATATCATCATAGAATTTACTTTCGGGTTCTAAAAATAATTGATGTTTTTCTTTATCCGCAAACCTCGTTACTTTATCTTCAATTGATGGACAGTAACGAGGTCCAATGCCTTCTATATCATCTAAGGCTCCATACATACTAGATTTATTTAAATTATCTCTTATTATTTGATGAGTCAATTCATTAGTATATGTTAAATAACAAGGTTCTTGATCTTCTATTTTATAACATGGTTCTAAGTCAAAACTAAACGTGTGGTATGTGTTATCACCCGGTTCTAGTTTCGTTTTAGAAAAGTCAATTGTTTTACGATCAATTCTCTGAGGGGTTCCTGTTTTTAATCTAATAATTTTAAAGCCATATTCTTTTAATTTATCACTTAAAAAGTTTGATGGTTTTTCCCCATGTGGACCTTTTCTTGTTCTTGTATTTCCTACAAGAATATCTGATTTTAGATATGTACCTGTCGTTAATATTACTATTTTAGAAGATAAATTTGTTCCATCTTCTAACACTACACCTTTAACTTGGTTGTTATCAACAATTAAATCTTCAACCATTGCTTCTTTGACTTTTAAATTATCAAGAGAAGTTAAATATTTAAGCATACATTTAGGATAAGCAATTTTATCACCTTGGGCTCTTAGAGATTGGACAGCAGGACCTTTAGCACTATTTAACATTTTAATTTGTAAGTGTGTTTTATCAGCTACTTTGCCCATTAGACCACCTAAAGCGTCAATTTCTCTAACTACTATTCCTTTTGAACTCCCGCCAATATGTGGGTTACATGGCATGTCGGCTATGTTTTTTATATTTCCTGTTATAAGTAAGGTTTCATGTCCTTTTTTGGCACAAGCATGAGCTGCTTCACATCCTGCATGACCACCGCCTACAACTATTACATCAATCATAAGTTATCAACACCTTCTTTTATTTCCCAAGACAAAAACGACTAAACATTTCATCTAATAATTCTTCTTCGTATGTAGTTCCATTAATTTTACCAAGTTTTTCCCATATATCTTTTATATCTAATTCAATCATATCAATTGGTTGATTATTTAAAATTCCTAATTCAACTTCTTCTATTGATTTTAAACAAGACTCTAAGATACTTATGCTACGAGCATTACTTAAATATGTTGGATCTGTGGTTTCAATTTGGGAAATATTAAATATTTCAATTATTTTATTTTTTAATTCTGTAATTCCTAAATTATTTTTTATAC
>CANDCB010000002.1 GCA_947383065.1 uncultured Bacillota bacterium
TTAATTCATTTATATCTAATTCAGGAAAATCTTCTAATATTTTTGGAATAACAACACTATCCAAACTAGAAACAGACTTCGGTATATTCTGCAAATCAAGCTCTTGCCTTTTAAAACCCTCAATAATATTAGAACTCCCAAAAACTTTTTGAGAAAAATCTTCAATCTTATTTTTAAGATAAATATAGCTAAAAATAAACACTATAATAATTAATAGAATTAAAATTAAAATTATTATTAATGGAATCATAAAATCACTCTCTTACTAGTATAACATGTTTTTTTTAATTATTTAAATTTTATAAATTATTTTTAATAATTGTGTTATAATTAAAATATGATAGAGAGGTGTTTTTCTTATGAATAACAAAAAAAGCCAAATCCAAGATGAAGAAGTTCATATAAAACAAATAAACCCTCGTAAAAAACTTTCTGACATTGAAAAAACAGCTATCTTACAATTTAAACTAGAAAATCAAACAGATAGTATTAAAGAATTAAGTAAAACTAAACAATTTAAATTATTAAATTCAAAAAAGAAATCTAAAAAAACAACTAATCAAGAAATTATTAAAGATAATGATTTAATGCCTAAGAAAAAAGTCAGTCTTACAGATACTATAAAAATAAAAATAAGTGACTTAAGAGCTGCTATTGAAGAAAAAAACATCGAATTACCAGCTTTAAAACAAAAAAAATCTTTATATGATACTGTTATCATAAAACTAGATAACATAATTAATAGTAATAATTCTTTAAAAACATATCGTTCAAAAAAAGTTATGAAGGTTGAAGAAACAAATAAATCAAATAAAAAACATTTATTTAAACCTCGTGATATAACAAAAATGAAACACTTTAAACTTAATATTAATAGTGAAGAATTTGGAAGACAACTCTATAATCTAAATAAAATAGCTTTAACGAATTTGAGTAAAAAACGTCCAGAAGCTGTTCGTAAATATAGTACAATAAATAAACTTAAACAAATTGAAAAAGTTCAAATTAGCAAAGACAACTATTTAAAATATCAAAAAAAGCTAAATGAATTTGCCATTAATAAACTATATTATAAATTTGCTCCTAAAGAAACCAAAAAATATAAAATTTATAAACTAAGTGTTATAGCATCTTCCTTAGCAATTCTTTTAACTAGCTTAGTTATAGTTCACTGGTTTTTACAAGGAGTTTCAATAAATAGCTTAAGCCACTCCATTTTAGAAGAAGCCGAAATCAAAAAAATAGATGGGGGCTCAATATTTAATATGAATAATCCAACTAAAAATGAAGAACCAATAATTAACAATAATGATAACCAGAATAATCCTGAACAAGAAAAAGATATGTATTGGCGTTACTTAAATACTCCTCTATCATCTGTCGATTTTACTAATTTAAAAAAACAAAACAAAGATACTATAGGATGGCTTATTGTTAATAATACAAATGTTAATTACCCTGTTGTTCAAACAACTAATAATGATTATTACCTAGAACATGCCTTTGATGGTTCAAAAAATTATGCTGGTTGGGTCTATGCCGACTTTAGAAACGACTTTAATCATTTCAATAAAAATACTGTTATCTATGCTCACGGCCGCAAAGATAAAGTCATGTTCGGCTCACTCCTTGATACTTTAAATCCTAAATGGTATAAAGATAAAGATAATCAAATTATACAATTTTCCACACTAAAATATAATACCATGTGGCAAATTATCTCCATTTATAAAGTAAAAGCTGAATCTTATTATATTACAACAGACTTTAGTAGCAACGAATCATTCTTAAATTTTGCTAAAAACATGAAAAAACGTAGCATATATAATTTTGGAGTCGATGTAAATGAAGATGATAAAATATTAACACTTTCAACATGTTATAACGATACTGGAACTCGATTAGTTGTCCAAGCCAAGCTAGTTAAAATTCAAGAAAGATTATAAAATAGGATTAAAATCCTATTTTTTTATATTATCTTTTTATAATTAAGTTTAAATTAGTAAATTTTGGTAATAATATAATTGGTGAATAATATGTATGAAAAACTAAAAAAAGATTTTAACGAAAACAAAGATTTAAAACATAAAATTATAAATAATGTTCATGTTGTTTATTTAGAAAGCATTTGTAGTAGTGACGCTATAAATGAATATATATTACAAAATCTAACTATTGGTAAAGACTATTACTTTTTAAGAAATATCGTTAGTGGACCAAATGTTATATATGTTAAAGATTATGATTCTATAAAAGATTATTTAATGGGCGGCTTTGCTTTAGTTTATAACGAAGAAGATATTTTAGTATGTGAGTGTAAAGCCAATCTCTTTAGATCTGTTTCTATTCCGAGTTCTGAACCATCTGTAAATGGTCCAAAAGATTCCTTTAATGAAAATATTCAAATGAACTTAGGTCTTATTAGAAGAAGAATTAGAACAGACAAACTAGTAACTCTTGATTATACAATCGGACGTAAAACCAAAACACAAGTTTCTGTCTTATATATAAGCGATATTGCTAAAAAGAAACATATTAATCTAATAAAGAAAAACTTAAAGAATATTGATATAGATAGTTTAATTGATATTGAAATGTTACCTAGTTTTATCATCAAAGAAAAAACACCATTACCTACCGTATTAAAAACCGAACGTCCTGATAAAGTATGTTCATCTTTATTAGAAGGAAAAATTGTCCTTATAGCTGATAATTCACCATATGCTCTTATAATGCCAGCTTTCTTTGCCGACTTTATAAATCCTCAAGGAGATTTATATGTTAAAGCTATTAACGTTAACTTTTTAAAAATACTAAGGCTTATTTGTCTTTTTATTACATTACTTTTACCAGCTCTATATATTTCAACTATCAATTACAATCCTGAAACAATTCCACTTAATTTACTCCTATCATTTCAATCAGCCAGAAGTGGAGTACCATTCCCTTCTGCTTTTGAATCCATGTTTATGATTTTAACTTGTTCAATATTAAGAGAAAGTGATATAAGATTCCCTTCAACCTATGGTAGTTCTATATCAATTTTAGGAGCTTTAGTTTTAGGAGAAGCAGCTGTTGCTGCAAATGTAGCTAGTCCTATCATGATTATTATAATTGCCATTACGTTTATAACAAGCTTAATATTTAATAATGGTGATATTATAGATGGACTTAGAATATACAGAATACTTTTATTAATCATAGCTTCTATTTTAGGCTTATATGGACTAATTATTGGTGTATTTTTAGTCTTAATTCATATGTCATCAATGAAAACACTTGATGAACCATATCTTTATCCTATCACTCCTCTTGATAATGTATATTTATTTAAAACACTTTTTAAAAAAGGTAAAGATACAAAAAGAAGTAAAGTTCTATCTGATAATGTAAATAAGGTGAAAAAATGAAAAAGATATTATTATTAGTAATATGTTTACTTTTTACAACAGGCTGTTATGACTATCATGAACTAACAGATATGAATATTGTAAATGGTATTGGAATTAACTATAAAGATGATGAATATGTAGTCAATTTAGAAATGGTAACTAGCTCAAAATCTGATCAAAGTAATAGTATAAAAACAAATATTATTTCCGCCAGCGATAAAGAATTTGCTGACGCCATAAATAAAGCCACAAACAATTCTGGAAAAAAAGCTTATTTTAAACATGTTGATTTAATTATAATTAGTGAAGAATTAGCCAAAAAAGGTATCGAAGATGTTGTAGACTATATGCTAAGAGATGTTAGTATGAGCTCCAATTTTTTTACTGTTATAGCTGAAGACCCTGAAGAAATTTTAAATACTGAATTAGATAATGACTCTATCAGCAACTTAATAATTGATACCATAAGATATAATGTTGACTCTGTTCAACTAGATAATATTGATTTAATCGCCAGTAACATTCTAAATGAAAAAAAAGACATAGCATTACCTTATATCGTTTTAGATGATGATAATATCAAGATTGAAGAAATCGCCTATTTCAAAAAAACAAAAATGTTAGATAAAATAGATAGTAAAATTTATAACTTTTTAATGCTAAAAAGTAATAATTTAGACTTTGATAATGATGGCAACATAATTAATGTTTTTAAAAAAAGTATTAAATATGACATAACAAAAGAAAAAATTATCATAAATATTAAAGGAATGGGAAAAGTAAAAAAAGTAAACCCAAGCCTAGATTTAGAAAAAAAAGACAGTTATAAAATTATAGAAGATTTAATTAATGAAACAATTTATAATGAAACAATAGATTTTTTAAAAGAAACTTTAGATAATGAAGCAGATTTAATTGGTTTTAAAGACTTATATTATAAATTTTATATGAAAGAAAAAGATAATATCCCATATGAGATAAATGTTGATATTAATGTAAATAGAAATGGAGCTATCTATGAAGCAATACATGATTAATAAAAGGCAGTATTTCATTTTAAGTTTCTTTTTAACTCGCTACTTATTTTTAGGTGTTGGTTTCAGTGTTTTAGTTGGTTTGAGTAAAAACAGTCTTTTACTTGCCTCTTTTCTAGGTATGCTTCTTGGTTACTTTCTACTATATCATATATATAAAAAAGGTAGTATAAAAAAACCTTTAGTTGTTATTATAAGTTTATGTACTTTACTTACAGGTATCTTAGCCATAACTACTTTAACAGGAACTTTCCTCTTATTTGATACCCCTACTTTATTTATAATGAGTGCTTTTATTATCGTCTTAATATATGGTTCAACTAAAGAACTTAAAGTAACGTCAAGAGTTAGTGAAATATTCTTTTCTTTCTCTATTCCAATTATTATATTCGGCTGCTCAGCCTTAATGACACTAGTTAATCTATACAACTTATTACCAATATTTAATGCTAGTTTTTGGAATTTTTTTAAAGGAATCATCGCCTTTGCTGCCATGTCTTTGTTACCTAATCTCATGCTTATAAATTACAAAGATAATTTAAAATTTAAAGATGTTAGCTCAGGCTATATATTAGGATCTTTATTAACAATACTAGTAATATTTTTTATTCTAGGTATATATGGTTCAGAATTTGCTAGTATCGTAAGATTCCCCGAATATTTAATTTTAAATAAAATAAATATCTTCAATTATATAAGTAATGTAGAAAATATATTAGTTATGGAATGGGTATTTAATTTAATTATCGGTGGCCTTATATGTATTAAAATCCTTATAGAAAATTTAAACATAAAATTATTTGCTACAGTTATAATTTTTATTTGCCTAGGAACAGAATTCCTCTTAATTAGAAATTATGTCAATGTACTTTATTACAAAAGATACTTTTATTGTTTAGCATTTATATTATGCCTGCTATCAGCCATTGGAAAGAAAAAAGAAAATCAATCAAATTAAAAGATTCTAAAACTATTTAGAATCTTTTATTATTCAGAGACTTCATCTTTACTACCCCTATTTTTAAATTGTAAAATTATAGGAGTCCCTGTAAAATCAAAATTATTTCTAATCGTATTCTCTAAATATCTTTCATAGCTAAAATGAACAAGTCCCTTATTATTACATCTAAAAGTAATTTTAGGCGGACATATCCCTGTTTGACTTGTAAAATAAATCTTCAATTTTTTCCCTTTATAACTAGGTGGTTCATGTAATTTTGTTGCATCATTAATTACATTGTTCAAAAGAGATGTTTTTACTTCACGATGATTATTTTCATAAGCACTAATTATCTCTGGCATTAAAGTATGTAAACGTTTTTTTGTTAAAGCTGACAAGAAAACTATTTTTGCATAAGTCATAAACTGAAATTCATTTTTTAAAAGAAGTTTCCATTCTTTTATAGCTTGATCTTTATCCAAAATAGTATCCCATTTATTTACTACAAGAACTAATCCTTTCCCCGCCTCAATAGCATAGCTTGCTATATGTTTATCATGTTCAATTATTCCTTTTTCTGCATCAATAACCAAGACACAAACATCAGATCTATCAATAGCTTTTAAACTTCGTAATAAACTATATTTCTCTACTGATTCATAAATTCGTCCAGCTTTACGCATTCCTGCTGTATCTATTACAATATAGTCTTCATTATTATAGCGAAATTTAGTATCTGTTGAATCACGAGTTGTTCCTGCTATATCTGAAACAATCGCTCTATTTTCATTAAGAAGGGCATTTACTAAACTACTTTTTCCTACATTTGGTCGACCGATAACACAAAACTTCAAAGTATTATCATTTTGTTCTTCTAAAACTGTAAAATCTCTCGTTATTTCATCTAAAAGCTCCGAAAAGCCCAAGCTATGAAGGGCTGAAACAGGAATAACATATTCAAAACCTAATTCATAATAATAATAAATTCTATCCTCTTGCATCTTTATATTATCAAGTTTATTTAAAGCTACAATAACTTTTTTATTAGTCTTCATTAACATATCTCTAATATGTAAATCATTACTAGTTAAATCTTCTCGACCATCTAAAACAAAAACAATAACATCAGATTCTTCAATTGCAATTTCAGCTTGTAATTTAATATCTTTATTAAAGTCTCCTTCTCCTAAATCAATTCCTCCAGTATCAATAAGTAAAAAAGTTTTATCTTGATATACAACATCTCCATAAATACGATCTCTTGTAACTCCTGGTGTATCTAAAATAATTGATTTTTGCTCTCTAATTAATTTATTAAAAATCGTACTTTTACCTACATTAGGTCTTCCAATTAAACATACCGTTTTTTTCATTACAACCCCTCCATTTCATGCTTATTTTAGCATATTTTTTATTTTTAGTAAAATAGATTAAATAAATCATACTTTATTAGTACAAAATAAAAAAATTACTTACAACCTAAGCAACTTTCTATTATTGAATATATTTCTTCTTTACCTTTTTTAGTCACTGCTGAAAATTTAACAATATTATCATTATCTTTTAAAGGAAATGCCTCATTTAAATTTTTATCACATTTATTTTGTTCCTTTTGTCCTACTTTATCACACTTAGTAGCAACTATTGTAACATCTAAGTTATATTATTTCATAAAGTTATACATAAGTAAATCATCTTCAGTTGGTTTATGTCGATAATCTACCAAAAGAAAAACTCTTTTTAAATTCTTACGATTAATTAAATATTCTTCTATCATTAAACCAAATTTTTTTTGCGTCTCCTTGTTAACTTGAGCATAACCATATCCTGGAACATCAACTAAATAAAAATCATCATTCACTAAGTAAAAATTCAAAGTTTGAGTTTTACCAGGTGTAGCACTAGTTCGCGCTAAATTCTTTCGTATAGTAATCGTATTAATAAAAGAACTTTTACCAACATTACTTCGACCAACTAATAAGAACTCTAATCTTTTATCTTCAGGATACTGACTTGTTCTAACTGCCATATTCTTTAGTTCAACAGATTCAATCTTCATATATTCACCCACATGTTTTTAATTATAAACTAATTTATCTAATAATGCAAATAAGCTATTTATATAAAAGCAATATAAAACTATTAAAAGTTTCAAATCATTCTTCAATATTTTGTGAATCATAAAATAAATTTAAAGAATTAGTAATCTTGTCAGTTAATTCATCCAGATTTTGATTAGAACTATTTATATAATTCATTATTCCATCACATTCAGTCACATAACTATCAGATATCATCTTTATAATCTCATCATACTTGAGAACCAAGCCAGATATAATTTGTCCTAAAGAAGAATCTTTAGGAGCTATTACTTTAACTAAATTATTTAATCTCAAACGTATTTCCTTATATTGTGTAATTAATAAACTAGAATACTTTTTTAAATTTTTAGTATGCATTTCTATCTTTTCTAAATCCATATTTTTTCTTCCTTTACATCTCATTATTTATAATACTTTTTATTTCATTACAAACATTTATTGTGTCTTCTTGTAATCTACATATTCTTTTATTAAAATTCTTTAAACTATCACACTTTTCCTGTCCAAAATAAACTTCTTGAAACAATTCTTTTAAATTATTACTAGAGACTTCTAAATCTGATAAAATATCATTATTCATTTCTTTATAAATAGCCAAAATTTCTTCCATTATTCTTTCTTTTTCTTCATCCGTAAATTGCATAATATTGCTCCTTATCTCATTAAATAAATTATATAACATTGTAATTTATACAACAAGTTAAAATATTAAAATAAATTATAAAATTATTATAGCATATAATATCTTTAAAACTTTCATTAATAAAAAAAAGAAATTCTAATTAATGAATTTCTATTTATAATTTCTCTATAGATTTTCTACCGCTTGTCCAATAGCGTTTACACTTTTAGTTAAATTATCCAAACTTTGAAGTAAAGCAGTAGCATAACTTGCTAAACTATCTGCTATATCTAAATATATATTCTGAGTTTTACCTTTATATGATTCAAGATAATTTTTTAAATTATTAAATTGTGTAACAAGAGCTGGGCTATAATTACCCATAATTGCACTCATATCACCCAAATTTCTTGTAATTACATCCAAAATTTTATTTAATTGTACTAATTGCTCCTGAATTCTTGCTGATTGTCTCTGCAATTCTAATGGGATTGTTGCTTCCACTGTTCTTGATGCTGCCATAAAAATTTCACTCCTTCCACTATTTTATATTTTAAAAATAATAATCAACATTATTATAATCTAATATAATTGCTCTTATTTTTTTTCATAAACAGGACCTTTTTCATAAACAGGTCGTTGATATGCAACGTCATAGCCTACAGACTTTTTATCTGTCTTATAAAAATATTCTGTACCATTATTTTTTTCTTGTTCATCACAAAAATTCTCTACAGAAATCTCCAAATTTTGTAAACATAACCATAGCTCACTTAATACATTAGCTGCTTGCTCAGCTTTTTTAGATAATTCACTACCAAATGCTGTACCAACTAAATTATAAGTATCAAGTGTTTTTCTAACATAATTAAAAGTATTTTTTATATCATGTAAATTTGTTCCACTACCATCTTCTGTATTTTGACGAAAACTTTTAAAATCTTCACAATAACCTCTTAATTTTTCAATTTCTTGATTAGTCATTTATATACTCCTCTCCTACTATAAACAGTTTAACACAAACTATAAAAAAAGTCTCTATAAAAACAAATATATACATAAATTATTTACAAATCTATATCACAACTCTTTAAAACATACCTATACAAATTATTTTCACTTAATATAATAAAAACACATTTTTGATTTCTTACTATCTCATTATAAAGAATTGGTTTATCTAATATCATCGCTGCATCTACTAATTCTTTAAAACTTGAACAATTTAAAATCTTATAATCTTCAAAATGAGGTAATTCCTTACAATTTACAATTTTTTTATCATATTTATTTAAAATCCTTCGTAAAACTTGATTATATTTACTTTTTTTAGGAATTGTTCTTAAAATAAAAGATAAAACTATTAAAATAAAAATCGTATCTATTACAAGTAAAATAATACTTAAATATAAAGATAATTTATTAACTAATATAGGTGAACTTTCTTCTTTATGAACACCTTTATTATCTATATTATTCTCCATTGAAATAACTACTTCATTAGTTGCAAGCGGAATATTTACAATCATTTCTTGATTACTAATAACTGGATTTTTAAATTCTTCATTATCAATTACTATTGTAATAAACATTTTTATCTTTAAACTACCAATAATATTTTCCCCATATTTATTAATCATTGCTAAGGCTAAATTATTATAATAATCATAATCCAAATTAACATTTTGCTTAATATTTAATTCCTGAGTATTCTCAATCTTATTTTCTACTAAATCAATTAAATTAAATTGATTTTTTGATACAATATTTCCATTAAAACTATTCTTTAGCTCCATTAAAGCCTCAACATAATAAGTATATGAAATATTAGAATTTTTTTCTATTTTATATATATAATTTAAATCAGTACTTATATCATCAATAATTTCAGAAATATAACTATCATTAGGAATTAAAGCCCCTACTTCAAACAAATTATCCTCAAGTAATTTAACATTATAATCTATACTACCATATTCTTTATATGCTAAAGAATTATCAGTTGATTTTTGAAAACTAGAATTATAAAAATTATATGACATAATAGCAATTATAATAATTCCAATAAACATTACAATAATTCTTAAATTATAAGATAAATAAAAATAAATACTTTTATCAATATGTTTATCCCGTACATTAAACACTTTTTTCATTTTAGCAAAATCTTCATCTTTAATTTTGCTTTTTCTCATAATTCTCACCCTTTTATTCTTTTTCTAAAACTATACTTATATTAATATCATTTAATGATATAGCTTCTATATTACCTTCTTCATTTACTAAAGGATTTTTATAAGTAGTAATAACATCAATTTTATTTATTGAATTACTTTTTATAATTTTATTTTCTGGCAGACCTTTAATTAAAATATCTATATTATCTTGATAATTCTCATATCCTGTTATATTTATATCTTTTATTCTAGCATTAGTATTACCAATATTTTCTAAAACAAATTGAAACTGTGTAAAATCATTCACATTACTTAAAGAAATTCCATAAGATATTTTATCTTGGTTTATTAAAGGATTTTTTAATACAACTATATCTTTTCCATCAACAAATATATCTGTAACATCTTTTATTGATACATCAAACTTTTCCTTAACGATTGTAGCCATTCCTGTATAAGAATAAGTTGTAGTTAAAGCAGTTAAACTAATTAAAAGACTTAAGAAAGCAACAATTAAACCTAACGTTTGATATGTCTTTATTTTTTTTATTTCCTTCATACTGCACCTACTTTATATCAAGTATACCATTTATAAAAAACACTGACAATAAATTTTATAATTAACAAAAAAAGAATAAATATAACTTCTTTAAAATTATATCTATTCTCGTATTTAAAATGGAAGCTTCATATTTCCACTACTCATCATTTTCATCATTTTTTTCATTTCCTCAAACTGTTTTAAAAGACGATTTATTTCGGCTACATCTCGACCACAACCTTTACTTATACGTTGTTTTCTTGTCGCCTTTAAAACTTCAGGATGTTTTCTTTCATAAGGCGTCATTGAAAGAATTATCGCTTCAATATGAGCCATATCTTTAGGATTTATACTTACATTATTAAGTCCCATTTTACGTGCTTGTGGAAGCATTTTTATTATATTTTCTAAAGGTCCTAATTTTCTTATTTGTTTTAAATTTGCTAAGAAATCTTCTAAATCATATTTTCCACTTAACATTTTCTTTGCCTGATTTTCTGCATCTTCTTCAGAAATCAAACCTTCAACCTTTTCCGCAATTGATAAAACATCTCCCATATCTAATATACGATTTGCCATGCGTTCAGGATAAAATGCTGACAAACCATCTAACTTCTCTGAATCACCAACAAACTTTATAGGTACATTCGTTAAATGTCTTACTGATAAAGCAACTCCACCTTTTGTATCACCATCCATTTTAGTTAAAATACACCCAGTTAAAGATAATTTATCATTAAAACCTTTTATAACATTTATGGCATCCTGTCCCATCATCGCATCAATAACTAATAAAACTTCTTCAGGATGGCAAAGATTTGTAATTCCCTCTAATTCATCCATTAGATTTAAATCAATATGTAAACGTCCAGCCGTATCAATAATTACACAATCATGATTATTTTCTTTAGCAAATTCTAAAGCATGCGCAATAATTTCATTAACATTTATTTTTCCTTCAGTATAAACAGGTATATTAAGTTGTTTACCAACAGTTTGTAATTGTTCAATTGCTGCAGGTCGATAAATATCACAAGCAACTAAAAGAGGTTTTTTAGCATGTTTTTTTCTTAAATAATTAGCTAACTTTCCACATGTAGTTGTCTTTCCACTTCCTTGTAACCCAACTAACATCAAAATAGGTGGATTTCCATCCAATTTTAATGGTTCTGCTTCTTTTCCTAATAAATCAATTAATTCATCTTTAACAATTTTTATAAACAACTCATCCGGCTTAATAGATTTAGCTACATCCATTCCTAAAGCTTTTTCTTTTACATTAGCAATAAACTCTTTTACAACTTGATAATTAACATCAGCTTCTAGCAAAGCCATTCTAATCTCACGCATAGCTTCAGTTATATTTTCTTCTGTTATTCTTCCCATTCCTCGTATATTTTTAATAGCTTTGGATAATCTATCCCCCATATATTCAAACATTATAAAATCTCCTTTACTCGAATTATTATAACATGTCTAACATTAATTAGTAAATTAATAGCTAAAAAAGATAGAACAATTTAAACCAGTCATAAAAATAAACGAGTTCAATTATCCTATCTAAATATTATTTTTTGGTAATACCTAATTCCTTACAAACAATTTTAAACACTTCTTCTTGAATATCTTCAATATCACGAAGATTACCACTCTTATCTATACAATTTATTTTCTTATAATTATGTATTTTAGCCAATTCTAAATAAGCATGTTCAGCATTTCTTATATGTAAAACACTTGCTTCATGTTGATCACCAGGTTCTTTACGACCATTTCTAAGTTCTGCCACTTTTTTATAAGGC
Organism: uncultured Bacillota bacterium; assembly: GCA_947383065.1. The sequence goes on from CANDCB010000002.1 coordinate 12,611, forward strand.
ATATACAAAAATATAGTAAAATCTGGTTTAGGTAATTCTAAAAAACCATACTCTAATGCCGCTAAACTTTCGTATAATTTTAATCTTTCTTCCTTGTCAAAAATTTTTCCACCTTGATGTCCCATATTACTTTCAACATAACGATCTAAAACTACATCTATTCCTTGATTTATCAAATCAAGAATTTTATCACGATTATATCTTCGATCAGCTGCGTAATATAAAGATGCAACTTTAGGATCAACATTAGCCGCTCCTTCTGGAAAATATCCTTCACAAATATGTTTCTTACCTAAATAAGGCCCTCCTACTATTTTTCCAGTTGGAGTTTCATATGCTGGAAAACTTAATCTTTCAATCTTCCTTCCTTCACGTCTTAAAGACTGAACTAAAAGACTTGTTTGTGTTTCTTTCCCAGAACAATCTGTTCCTTCAATAACAATAATTTTTCCTTTCTTTATTTCTTCCATTTTTCTCTACCTACCTTTAATAATATTATAATAACATATTTCTTTTAATATTAAAAGCGTCAAAAATACACAAGTTACATTTTATCTAGTTTTCTTTTTGTGGATTATAAGCATATATTTTCTTATATCTAACTTCAATTTCATAATTAGAATTAGCTTCTTTTATTAATTTAGTTAAAACTCTTAAATCATCTAAGGAGTGATAACAACAAATAGCTAATTTAGGTGAAAATAGACGCAAAGTTCTTCTTGCTCCCTCAAGCATTAATCTTTCCGCCCCTTCTATATCAGCTTTTATAAAATCAACTCTATTTAATTTCTGATCTAAAACAAAACTATCAACTGTCGTTGTTTTTACTGTAGTTACATTAGAAGAAGCTGCATCTTGTACTAAACAATTACAAGAAGGAGCCTCATTTAACTTAAAATAGGAACTTCCATTAAAATTCGAAACAGCTTTTTCTATCACTTTAATATTTTCATCAATCATTGCTAAACGTTTTAAGTATCTATTAACTACCTGCGTAGTTGGTTCAAAAGCAAAAACACTACACCCTTTAGCACTCGCTAAACTCGAAAATAAACCATAATTAGCTCCTAAATCTAAAACAACATCACCTTTTGTTAAAGAAACTCTATGATATTCATATGGGCCTTCTAAATATGGAATATCTTCATTTTCTCCTGTAATAGAAGGCATAATTATATCTAAAAATTCTGCTTTAAAACATTTATAATCCTCTAAAAATGGACAAGGAATATTTATTGTTATCCCATTTACTACAATAGAATAAAAATTCCCTTTCTTATACTGTCTTAACCAATCTATAAAAGAAGTATAATCAGCATTAACTGTTTTAAATGTTCCTAAAACATATTTTCTCAACAAAGACCTTTTTATATCAAGCCAATAAATATAGTAATATGGATCATCACTTTCCAAATCACTATGTAACAAACTTTCTTTAATTCTTGTGTAAATACTACCTTTTGGTAACCTCGCAAGTAATTGCCACTTTAAAAAATTAAGTTCACTATTTAACTTATCCATTTATAACTTCCAAAAGAACTTCTTTTACTTTTTCTATATTATTATAAGATAATATTTCAGTTAACTTTAGTTTAATAGAATACATTCCTAATTTATTTTCATAATTAATCAATTTATCTATAACTGTTTTTAAAGTCTTTTGAACAGCACTACGAGAAACATTATTATTTTCAGCTATTTCAGATAAAGAAAAATTTTCATGATAATAATCCTTAAAAGTACTTTGCTCTTTTAAAGTTAAAAGTTCACCATATATATCATACAAATTATTATAAAAAATAAAATCTTCCATTACATCAAATCCTTAAATAATCCATAAATATAATTTTCAATATCAAATGTTTTTAAATCAGTCATTTTTTCTCCTAAACCTATAAATTTAACTGGTAAATTCACTTCATCCTTAATAGCTAATACAATACCACCTTTAGCAGTACCATCTAATTTCGTTAAAACTATCCCTGTAATATTAGTTATTTCTTTAAAAGCTTTAGCTTGACTAATTCCATTTTGTCCAGTTGTTGCATCTATGACTAAAAGCGAGATCGGAAGAGCGTCGTGTAG
>CANDCB010000003.1 GCA_947383065.1 uncultured Bacillota bacterium
ACATTAGAGTTCTAAGTTATTTTAAATATATTGGTTTACCAGTTTTTTCATCAATACAAAGTAAATTTTCGTAATCCTTACTATCTACTGGTAAGTTTTTATTTTCAAGACGTTTTTTTATTAAACCATTAACAAAAGAATATATTATAGAGAATATTGGTACACCTATAATCATCCCTACTATACCAAATAAACCACCAAAAATAAGTAAAGAAAATAAAACCCAAAAACTACTTAAACCAATTTTTCCACCTAATATTTTAGGGCCAATAATATTACCATCTATTTGTTGTAATATAGTAATAAAGATTAAGAAACCAATACATGCTCCTGGATCTACTAAAAGAATTAAAAATGCACTCGGTATTGCTCCAATAAATGGACCAAAATAAGGAATTATATTCGTAACTCCAACGATAACAGAAATTATTAAAGCATATGGCATTTTAAAAATAACCATAGATATGAAACAAATTATACCAATAATTAAACTATCAATTAATTTGCCACTAAAGAAATTGCCAAATATTTTATCGGTATATAAAGTATTTTCAATAATTATATTAACTTTATCATTATCAAAGAAAGTATATAAAAGTTTTTTAGTTTGAGCTTTAAATTTCTCTTTATCAAATAAAACATAGATAGAAATTATATAGCCGATTGCTAAATTATAGATTACTTTTAAAGTACCAAAAATACCATTACCTAATAGAGTCATTGCATCATTAAAAACACCATTATTTAACCAAGATGTTAAGAACTCAGAAAATCTGCCATAATTATCATCTATTAGGGTTCTTATTTCTTCACTACCACCAAATAAGTCTATAAACATTTCTTTAGTGTTACTTAAATAAATATTAATATTAGTTAATAACATTTGTAAACTTTTCATAATTTCTGGAAATAAGAAACTTATACATGTAAATAAAAAACCAAGAAAAATAACAGTACTTGTAATTAGAGATAAAACTCTTGAAAGTTTATCAGGATATTTTTTCTTAATAAATCTGGCTAATAGTTGATTATATACTTTTTTTTCAAAGAAATTAACAACAGGATTCATTAAGTAAGCAATAGCTAAACCATATATAAATGGCATTAGAATTGTGAAAATTGCTTTTATAAAAGAAAAAATATAATCCCATCTATAAAAGGCAAAAAAGAGTAAAATTAATGCTGCACAGACACAAAATAAAGTTAAGCCCCAAGCAACATATTTGTTTTGAAATTTTTCTTTCATATTATCACTCTATCTAACAATTATTTCAATATCACTAAGAGGATATGTCGAACATGGATGAATATAATTATATAGCTTGTCGCTTTTTATTCTTTTATCATTAATTATTTTTACTTCACCTTTAACTAGTTCGCTACGGCATAAGCCACAAGAGCCATTTTGACATTTATTAGGAATAAATCCCCCTGCTTCAATTAGTGATTTCATAATTGTTTTATTATTATAACATGGTATTTCATATTTTATATCATTTAAATATACAGTTAAATTATATTTTATTACTTTTTTAATATTACAAGTTGGGAGAAAATTATCATATCTTATAAATTTCTTGGGTAAATTAAAATCTTTTAATTCATTATCTAGATGTTTAAGTAAGCCCTCACTACCAGCGATGAAGATACTTGTTTCTTTTTCTTTATAAACTTTATTTATCATATCAAAAGAAATAAATTTTTTTGTATTTGTCTCTTTATCATAATTAAGAATAAAATTAATTTTTATTTTATTAGATAGTTCTGCATATTCTAAAAGTTCATCTTTAAAAAGAAAATCAGAATCATTTTTTTCACTATAAAAAATAGTTAGATTAAAATCTTCTAATCCACTTATTATAGCTTGAGTCATAGATATTATGGGGATAATTCCTTGATCAGAGACAATGGCAATAACATTTTTTTTATCTCTTAGAGGCTGGTAATAAAAATTGCCAAAAGGATAAGAAATACTTAAGGGTTCATCTTTTATAGCATCTTTAAATAAATAATTAGAGACTTGATTATTTTCATCTTTTTTAACGATTATGGTATATTCTCCAACAAAACTTTTGGCGGGATTACTAGCCAAACTAAAAGGAGCCATATAAAATTTATCATCAATTTTTACTGTAACTGAGATTTTTTGACCGGCTTTAAATTGTGGAAATGAATTATTTTCAAGACTTTTTATAGTTATTTTTTTATGGTTATAATTTTCACTAGTAATACTAGATATTTTGGCATTAATATTATCTTTAGTTAATTGGTCTATTACTTCAATATTTTCTTTTGTATGGGGACTTTTTAACCAATTTTCACGAGTTTTACCTAGTTTAGTAATCTTATTATCATCAAGATTTTTTAGGATATTTAAACTATTCATAATGAGCACCATCCCTTTTATTAGTTATATAATAAGTTGAAGCATAAAGATAAGCATCTCCTGCAAAACCTGAAACTATTTCTAAGCCATCTATATAGTTTTCATTATTTTTATTTAAAAGCCTTGGTAATATATCATCTAAGTTACTAAAAGTAAAACCATTAACTCGATTATCATATATACTTGAATTTACGTTAGATAAAGGGCTAATTATTTCTATTTCTTCGATAAAATCACTAATATTTGTCTTAGTATATGCTTCAAATAAAGAAATTACTTGTTTGGCAATAGTTTCTTCTTTTATAAATACTTCTTCTAAAGATGGATAAGTATATTTGGCAAAAAAAGTATTAATTGTTATAACTGAAGTTCCTGGTTTTAAAGATGATTCATTAGAATTATTATGAACTAGAGCTATTAAAGAAAGGTCTTTTAAATCGTCATCAGTTATTTTAAAATCTAGTGTATCATAGATTAAGTATAAGAAGTCATCTAGTCCTAAACTTGAAGCCCTTCTATTAAGGCCAATATTAATTGTAAACATCTTATTAGTTAGAGTTCTTTTATGAAGACTATTTAAAGCTAATTTTGGAACTTCATTAGTTGTTAGTAGATTATGATAAACTCTATATTCATTACTATTAACTATAACTTTATTACTATAATAGCAAGTACCATCTTCTAACATTACACCATTTACTTTATTATCATCTATAAGTAATTTAGTAACACGACTATTAAGTTTAATTTCTCCACCACGTTCTAAAAAACTATTAGAAAGACTTATTGCAACATTATAACTACCATTATTTAAAAAGTTTAAGCCATAGGTTAAAGCATTATATAAAAAGATACTATAGGTAACAAAAGATAGCTCATCTGGACTAGTTTGCCATAATAAACAAAATGAATTTAATACTTTAATGGCTTTTGAAGGCATTTTAATAATATTCCATACTTTATTAACAGATAAGTCACAAAGACGAGAAAAATTATTAAAATTATTTTTTAAATAATTATAGTCAATATTTGGAAGTACTCGATCGATATATTCTAAAGCTTTTTTACATTCTATCGCTAAGTCAAAAAATATATTTAGGGGACCTTTAGCACTTTTTACATAGTCCTCAATAGTTTTTTTAAATGATTCTATCCCAAAAGGTAAAGTCATATCATATTGAGGAGTTATTAAATGAGCTAAATTGGGTAGATTTAAAGCTGGAATATCGTCATCTATTTGTGCTCGATGCATAAAATTTTTTAAAGTATAAATTTCTTTATCAGTGTTTAAGAATAGACAAGTATAATTATCACCAAATTCAAAACGACCTTTTTTGGTACGAACTGAACATCCACCTATATTATTGTTTTCATCTATTACGAGAACTTTCAATCCTTGATTTTTAAAAATAACAGCTTGAGTAAGACCACTTAAACCAGCACCAACGACAATTACATCATAGTTCATAAGACACCTTCTTTTTATTCTAATTATTTTACTTTTTTATTATATCATTTTTATTTATCTTTTAATAATAAAACTTAAAGATTCATTTATTTAAATTTTCTAACAATTTTTTGCGATTAAGAAATAGATATAATAAACAAATTATTTGACTGATAAAAAGGATTAATGTATAACTTCCTAGTAGAATTTCATATTTTTTGTAAACTGGTAGAAAAAAAGGTCCAATACCTAAAATAATAGCTAAAAAAGGAGGTATCATACCAATTAAGCGTTGTTTTATTATAGCATTATCTGTCATTTCATTTTTCTCTATAAAGCGATAATCTAAAATTACGGATACTAAATTAACAAACATTAAAGCAATAAAAGGTAATAAAAAACTATATATAGTACTCCATTTGCTTAAATTAAGAGTGAATAAAACAATAAGACCATTTATGATAACAAATATAGTCCCTAAAAAGACACTTACTAACCATTTAACAAAAATTATATTATTTATTTTTAATGGTAAGGTAAGAAGAAATTTAATATAATTCTTTTCAATACTCATACTACATATTGAGGAGTTAGAGATGGCAACAATTAAAATTAATAAAGTGGGAACATAAAGATTAAGATAAAATTCAAAATTAGGTATTTCGTAATATAATGATATATCAAAAATATTTAGAAAAAGAAATAAAATAAAAGATAAAATACAAGTTATACCAAAGGAATTAAAAAGATAAAATTTGTTTTTAAAAAGGAATAGAAATTCTTTTCTTATTAAGCCTCCTATTTTATGTAAATTATGAGTCTTTTTATATTCAAAACTTATTTTCTTTTTTTCACCTTTTAATAAAGAACATATTTTCAAATAATTATTTGAAATAGTAAACATGTAAATATAAATAAAACTAATAGGAATTGTTATAAGTAAGATAAACCACAAGATATTAATAGTAGATAAACTATTATTAAATAATAAACCTATAAAATAGATAGTATTACTTTTGTCTACAAAACTTTTTAATAGATTTTCAAAACTATTAGTATTTATATCTTTAAAAGTTAAAATGGTTAATATGATAAAAACAATTATAAGGATAATTTTTATAATTTTAAATAGATGGCTATTATTAGTTTTTGTTTTGTAATAATTATTTATATAGACAATTATGGTTGCTAAAATAATTGGTATTAGAGGAATAATTAAACAACTTAAAATATACATTAAAATAAAAGTATCTTCTAAATTACTATTAAAGTAAGCATAACTAAAGAATGCCCCAGCCATAACAATAATTACATAAAAAAGATTTTTTAAATAAATGGTAAATAGTTTGCTAAATAAAATTTGGTGTCTAGTTAAAGGAAGGGCAAATAGTTTTTCTAAATCGGTACTTTTTAAAATAGCTGATTCAACAAGGAAAAGGTTTAGAAAAAAACATAAAAAGCTACTAATTAAAAAGGAAATATTTAATATTAAGAATTTTTCATTAATATTAATTTTGATAAATAGATTATATAGAATAAAACCATATACTAAAGCTATAATAACTATGATTATACTTTTCTTTTCTAAATTACTTTTAACTCCTTCATTTTTAGCTATTATAATTTTATTAATATCAAAAAGATTAAGAATATTAATCCAGATTAGTTTAAATAATTTATTCATCTATAACTAGCTCCATAAAAGTTTCTTCTAAAGTTTTATCCTTTATAATTCGATCCATTTCACCATCTACTATAAGTTTACCATCTTTAATAATGGCAATACGATTACATAACTTTTCGGCAACATCTAAAACGTGAGTGGAAAAAAAGATAATTTTTCCTAAACGAGCTTTTTCTTTTAATTCTTCTTTTAAAATATAACTAGCTTTAGGATCTAAACCAACGAATGGTTCATCTAATACATATAATTTTGGATCATGGATAAAAGCACTTATTAAGATTAACTTTTGTTTCATACCATGAGAGTAACTGCTAATTAGATTATCTAGTTCTTGATAAAGTTCAAATTTAGTAGCATATGTTTTTATTTTTTCCTCTCTTTCTTTAAATGTTAAATCAAAGATGTCAGAAATAAAATTAAGATATTGCATACCAGTTAAATGTTCATATAAAATTGGATTATCAGGAACATAAGCAATATTACTTTTATATTTAAGAGGGTCTTTAGTAATACTTACTTTATCAAGTAAGATATCGCCTTCTGTTATATGATTAATACCAACTATAGATTTTATAGTAGTTGTTTTACCTACGCCGTTACGACCAACAAAAGCATAAATATCCCCTTCTCTTACTGAAAGATTTAAATTGTCAATTACTTTTTTACCTTTTATATATTCTAAACTATAATTTTTTATTTGAAGCATTAAAAATCCCCCCTATCAATTATTTTTTCTGTCTCTTTAAGAAATTTATATAATTCTTCTTTATTTTTCTTATATTCTTTAGAAGAACCTAAAATAAAGGAATTAAACATACATTTTATTTTTTCTAAATTTCCCATATTAGAAATAAAAGATATTTTAACTATTATAAAATTAAAGATTTTATTTACTGTTAAGGATCTTATTTTTTCTAAAGGGATTTCAAAAACTTTTTTTTCTTTAAAAGATAAATGTTTAAATTGAACATATATAATTTTAGACTTACTTATTGCTAAGCCTGATTTTCTAGTACCTAAATATATTCCTATAATAAAAAGAATTGCAAAGTAAGTAATCCAATAAATTTTTATAGGAAGATAACGCATAATAATTCTTAAAATATCAGCAAATATAACCGTCAATAATATAGTAGCTAAAGTATTACCATACCATGTTGCAAAAACTGTATTAGTTATTTTTTCTTCACTATTATTTTGCATTTTACGCCTGAAAAATTCATAGTTAAACATAACATCACCTTGTTAATTAATTATATCATATTGCACATCTTCTTTCCAAAATAAAAAGGCATTAAATGCCTTTTTAGTTATTAATCTATTTTACTTTATATTTAGCTAATTCTTTTGATAAAGTGCATTCATCATCATCTTCGAGTACTTCAAAAGCACATTTACCATTTTGGATTATATCAACAGGAAAAATCTTCCCATCAGTTGATATAAGTAATATTTTATCGTCTTTTATACCAAAGGTATAATGAAAGTTCCCAATTGTAACTTTTTCTAAAAGGGTTTCTTCACGCCCAGTATATTTAACTTTATAAAAATTATTGAAATTTTTTTCTCTTAAAGCTAATAAGGCTGCATAGATATGTTTACAATAATGATTAACTTTACAATCGCACCACATTAAAACATATTCATCAGATACTTTACTTAAGAGAATTAAATGGGGGCCATTATCTTCAACTATGGCTAGGTATTTATCATCTACTTTTTCTAAAAAGCGTACTTGTCCTGTTTCATATAATTTTCCACCAGCTTGAATACTCGTAGCACGAAATATTTTAATTGAATCACCTTTAAATAAGTCGAATTTGACTGGTTTGGTATAATTATAACGTTCTTCTAGTCCATCAAATTTAGCAAATATTTCTTGAAGAAAAACTTCCATACTACGTGGTAAATAAGCAAATATTAAAGCCATTGGATCAATTAAATTTTCTAATTCTAATGGTAAGAAACGGTCAAAAATAAATTCACGTGGTTCGCCTTTAAAATAACTTAATATTTCAACACGATCTCCTAAAATATCATCATTAAAACTATATGTATTTTCATAAGTTATTTTTTGCATTGCTTCAACTATTTTTAAAGATAGATATTTGGTTACCATCTGAGAGCTTATAAAGTCTTCAATTGTTTTAACATTAAAAAAGTTAAGGTCAATCCAAACAATTTTATAAACAGCTAATTTTCTTATATAATCAAATCTAATATATATATTATTACCATTATAATTTGATAAATATATTGACATTACTAATTCATGTCCTCTTTTACGTAAATAATCATCTATCTTATCAAAAACACTTTTACTTTTTCTTCTATTAAATAACATTATATCATCTACTTTTTTCTTTCTACATTTATTTTATTAATCTTCTTTTTTATTATTATCCTTATCTTTTTTATTATGCTCTTTAATATTATTGGTGGGATTTTTTTTAGATAACATCTTTTTTATATCAGTTATTTTTTTATTATATTCATTAGTTATACTTTCTATCTTTTTATTTTTTTCAATTTCTAAAGTTTGGATTGCCTTGTTGATATTATTTTTTACTTTAGATGTTAACTCTTTTAAATATAAATCACTGGCTTCAAAATTAAAAGAAGTTGCAAGACGACGATAAAGTCCTCCACGATTAATTAACATTTCTTTTACTCTTTTAGTTATTTCTTCTGTATTATCTTTTTTTACAGATTTAGTAACATGTTTAAAACCATTTATTATTTTAAAAGAAACTATGATATCGGCTAATAAGGTAAAAGCTAGTAATGAAGAAATGATATTTAAAACTACTGTATTTACTTTATTTAATATGTTAATAAAAAATGGATTACCTATATACATTACAAATAAAGCTAAAAGGCCAAAAGCTACAAGGTTATCTAAACATATACGTCCGTTTATATTAAATTTTTTATGAGAATAGTCCCACCAACGAGCTTTAAATAATTTTTCCATTATATAACCAGTAAAATACTCTAAAAATGAACAAATTAAAATAGCCATTACAAATAAAACAAGAGGATCATTTAAATAGCGATTTAAAAGGATTTGCATGAGAACTACTCCAACTCCATAAATTGGGCAGATTGGTCCTATTAAAAAGCCTCTATTAATTAATTTTTTTTCGTCGTGTAAAGCAACACACACTTCCATACACCATCCTAAAAAGGAATAGATTAGAAATATTATAAATGCCACACTTATTGGAATCATAATAATCACCTAACTATATTTAGTTTATCATATAATTTTATTACTTAAAATCATTAATTATTTCTTCTAATTTATCTAAGACTTTTTCTTGCCCTTTAAATATTTTATTTTTAGCAGTTTTAATTTCAATCCAACGTCCTTCATCCATTTCAGGAAATTCTACCATATTACCACTTTTAGGTGGCCATTCTAGATTAAAGGTATTAGATTTCATTTTACTAGCGTCAAAATCTTTATTTAAGCCAAAAATAGTTATTAATTTATTTGATGATTCTAATTTAACTGATTTAATAAAAAATAATTCATCTTTGTTGACAGTAAATCCTGTTTCTTCTGTAAATTCTCTTATGGCAGCATCGATAGCTGGCTCATTTTTATATTCACCTTTACAGATACTCCATTTATCTTTTCCAGTCCAATATGGTCCTCCAGGATGTTCTAAATAAACAAATATTTTATTGTCTTCAATTTTATATGGTAAGATTCCCGCACTTTTCTTCATTTTATCACCTTGTTTCTTATTATTTTATAATAAATAATATGCTAACATATAACCATATAGCTAAAGATGTATAATTAATTAAATAAAATTTTATTTTTCTTGTTTTATGTTTAAATATTAACATACCTAAAATGGCTCCTAAAGAACCACCAATAATACTTATTAAAAACAACCAATTTTCACTTATTCGATATTTATGTTTTTTAGATAATTTTTTATCAATAGCATAATATATTAAACTAAATGTATTAATAATAATTAAATAATAAAAATAATATTTCATTTTTTAACACCAAGAATATTATAACATGTATAAAAAGACAAAAAGAACTTAATTTAAATCTAAGCTCTTTTTTTATGTTTCTTTTTCTTAGGTAGTAAATTACTCTTATGTAAAATAATAGCAATTAAACCTAATGTCGCAATAATTATAAATACTAATATTGATACTTTAAATATATTAGATATTTTAGTACTACTTTTTTTAACAGGATTAATGGTTTCAATTTTTAATGATTGTTCAGCTATTTCATTTTCAACTGGACTTGCAATAACACCATATTGACTTAAATGGTCAGTTTCAAAAACAATATATTCATCTTCTATTTTACCATCAATATATTCTTTAATTTCTCCTTTATTATTAACATAAATTATTTGATAGTTTTCATATTTTTCTATGTCATGATCTAATTTTATTTTTATAATGTATTTGCCATTTTTCATAGAAACTTCTTTTTTTCCGTTGTAAACACTTACATCGTATAAACTAACTAAGTCTTTATCTATTGAATCAATTACTTTTGAAGCAACTTCTTTTTCTTTTAAGTCTTTTTCTTTTAGTTTGTATTGACTCTTTAATTTTTTATTGGAAATCAAGATAACATTATCTGTTTCTAGTTGTGTTCCTTTGTTTTTATTACTTTTTTTAGTTGTTTCGACTTTTGAAGTTTCTTTCTTAGTTGTTTTATCTTCTTTAGTTTCCTCTTGTTTAGTATATTCAATATACCCGAAGCCATCAATTAAAGAAGTTTTAAGAGTTGTTTCGATGTGTTTTTTTATCCATGATTCAGTTACGACTACTGAAGTCATTTTAGTATAATCAGCGACACTTATTTTGTCATAATCATCTATATTATATTTTTCAGGCAATTTATTGGTAACACGTAGTAATTCATAGTTTTCTTCAAATTCTAATGTCGTTCCCTCATATATTTTTTTATCTTCTTGGAGAACCATTTTATCTTTATATTGATATTGATAAACAGATTCACCATTTATAACTTTTTTTACAAAAGAATTTTGTTTAAATTTTAAAGATCCACTACCAGTTACTTTAAATTTTGAATCACTTATATGCAACAATGAAATATTATTTTTTCCTTTAATTTCAAGAGTTACATCATATTCGTCCCAGTTGGTAAAATAATAAACATCTAAATTATTCATAACTATTGTATTATCTTTGCCTGAATAATAAATAGAATCTATTTCTTCACCAAATTTTTTACCTTTACAAATATATTTTTCCTCATCTAAACTTGAGCTTAATTTAAATGATGCCAATACTTTGCAGTCCCCTATTGTTAATGCATTGGTACTTTTTAAACCAAATAACATTAATAGTAGAGCTACTACTAAATATTCCTTTTTCATTATTTTTCACTACTTTCTTAAAAGGGAATGAATTTATTATAACATTATTATGGTAAAAAAAAAGAAAAATTATTCTGATATAACTTTTCTATATAACTAGTTACTATTTTCGTAGGCAACTTTTAATACATCTTCATCTTCTAAAACTTCAGTTTCAAAATGTTGAATTTTACTTTTCATTTTAGCTATTTCAATAATATTGTTATCACTTATTGGTATAGCGTATAGACTCTTACGAAAAGAAAATAATTCATCTTTAAAACTATCTATATCATCTTTAGTTACTGTGCCAATAATAAAATTATTAATTATTTCAAAACGCTTAGCTTCTAAATAATTAAAAGTCTTTCGAGCTTTAGCCATATCAATATTTTCGTCAGTTTTTAAAGAGATAATTCTAAATATTAAGTCAACTTTCGTACTAAAAGCATTTATAATTTTTTTAATAATTGATTATCGTCATCACTATATAAAGTTTTGTCATCATATTGTAAAATTTTAATTATTAACTCATCTATTTCATTTAAAACATCTATATCCCCATCAATTACACGATTATATATATTATCTAGTTCTTGAACTAGTTTATAAGATTTTCTTATATTATCCATAAACACCTATATAAATAAAAATATGATGATTATAAATGAAGCAATTATTAAAAATAAACTAAGACCTATTTCATATATTTTTTCTCTTTTAGTTTTATCAAAATAAACATTAGCATGGTCACTTGATTCAACATAGATGGTTATTTTATCACCTATTTTAGGAATAAAACTATTAATAAATCCAGGGGTTTTAACGCTATAATATTTATTATTTATTTCATAACTATAAACTACTTGGTAGTAATCTTTGTTTGTGTTGGGATTTTTTATTAGATCTATTGCTTCTGCTTCAATATTTAAATCATATTTTTTAAAGGTCTTTTTCCTGTTAAAATATGCAAAAATAGATGTTATTATCATTAAAATAAAAGTACTTAGACAAATCATTAAAGTTAATGAATCAGCTCTATCTAAAATTTTATATTTATAGACTAAAAGAGATGTAATTAAACTTATACCAACACTTATTAATATATAGCCAAAATTTTTTTCTTGTAAAGCTTTTAAAAAGCCATATAATGTAGCTCCTATACCAGCAATTATTCCAGCTATTAAAATATTATCTTTATATAAAACAACAAAAATGACTGATAAAACACCAATAATAAAGGATAAATTATCTATTATTTTTTCTCTTTTCATACTTCACCTCTATAACCATATCTAAAAAAAGATGGTTATTGCCTTCTATTTAAAACATTATATTTAATTTTTTGGAGTTTTGCTATTTTTTGGTAGTTTTACGGGGTCATAACCATAGCTACCAAAAGGATTGCATTTTAAGATTCTTTTAAGACCTAATAAAGTACCTTTTAATGAGCCATAGTATTTGATTGATTCTTTCATATATTCTGAACAAGTCGGTGTATATCTACACATTGTGTGGCAATGCATAGGAGTTATTTGATATAGTTCAATGAGTTTTATTAATATTTTTTTCATAATTTCAACCTATTTATATTTTAACATAAAGAAAATGAAATTAAAGGTATAATGATAAAGAATGAGTTAAAATCTCTTATTTTTTACAAGTATTTGTTATTACTTAAGAATTTATTCAATGTAAAAAACCTCTAATTTAGAGGTTTTATAATCAACTGGTCGAGAAGACAGGATTCGAACCCATACAAATAATCTAGAAAGGTTTAGTTGAAATATTTTAGAGAAACTTATGATTTTGTTTTATATGATG
>CANDCB010000004.1 GCA_947383065.1 uncultured Bacillota bacterium
CTAGCTATATATATAACTAAAAATTTCCAACGACCAACAAAGGTTTCAATTTGAATGCCTAAAATATAAAGGGAATACATATTGACAATCAAATGCAATAAAGAGGCATGTAAGAACATATGAGTAATAAGACGCCATAATTCTCCTGCTCTTAGTAATCCTGCACCAGTTGCTCCTAATTTTATCGCCGTATATGTATCTACTTCTAAAATTGAATTTAATCCACCAACTAAGCATGTAATAATAAACATTATAAAACAAAGAGCAATTAGTATATGAGTAAAAATAATCTTTTTTGGTTTAAATGTCCTTTCATAAACTTTGTTTTCTTGTTCCGTTTTTTCATTAATATCTTTCGTTACATTAATAATTAAATCAATTCCTGTTGTATCTTTTAGTAATTTATTATTAATATTAGGAAATGCTTCTAGTATTCTATCGGCTTTAATATCAAGATTATTTTCTTCTAAAACAACAGGAACTATATCATTTGTTTTTTCAACTTTTAAATCTTCATTGACATCTAATAAAATATTTAAAATATTTATTTTAAAAGAGAAAGTTTTTTTCTTTATCTGCTTAACTATACTCTCTATTTTAAAATAATCATAATTTAATTGTTCTTCATTAAAAATATTATTGGAATTAATTCTTATTATTCGATAAGGTCCATTTTGATTTTCTAACCAAATTTCATCTTTAACCCCATTAACGACTATCGGATTATAATTTTCTTCAGTTACAAAATAATGAACAAGTTTCATTATAACTTCGTCTTTTTTATTCATAACCACTGTGCTCATAATTATTCCTCCTCATTTAATTGTATAATAATTTTTTTAAACTTTCAAAGTATATTACCATATATTAATAAATTTTTATTATTTAATTATTATTTTTTATTTATATTTTACACTTTTTAATATTTATACTTATTTTTATTTAAGCATATTTTTTATTAAATAATCATAAAATCTATTATAAGTATTCAAGCAATAAAATATAACTTCTGAGGTGAATTATGGTCTATTTACTTATTATATACTTAATTGTACTTATTCTTTTAACTTTTCTTTTTTGTCATATTATTCATGAACGAAAAATGAAAAATGATTTATTCTTTTTTGTTATATCGAATTTTATTTTATCATTTTCTTTTTTAATTTTTTTATTTTATTATAATGATTATTTATTTAGTTTAATTAATATCTTCTTTTTACTATTAAATACTATTTTTTTAAGCTATGAAATAAAGTTAACTTATGATAAATATAAAATATTATCTTTACCTTATCTTATGTATATAGCTTTTATTTTTTATCTTATAATTGATCTTTATCTAATGAATCTATAAAGTCTTTAAAGTATTTAGGTAAAGGGGCTTCAAAATGCATTTCTTGTTGAGTAATAGGATGTTTGAAGTCTATCTTATAGGAATGAAGAAATTGACCAAAATCAGTGGCTTTTTTAGTATTATAGACAGGATCATTAAAAATAGGATAACCAATATAATTCATATGAACTCTTATTTGATGAGTTCTACCTGTTTTAAGAAGACAACTTACTAATGTATATCCCTTGTATCTTTTTAAAACATGCATATTAGTTATCGCTTTTTTTGAATTAGTAGCCGTAACAGTCATTTTTTTTCTATCCTTTGGATCGCGACCTATTGGAGCATCAATAGTTGCACTTTCGTGAGGAAAATTACCAACTAATAAAGCAATGTATTCTCTTTTAATATTATCATGATTTTTAAAATACTCACTTAAAATATTATGAGTTTTATTATTTTTAGCGACGAGTAAAAGACCTGAGGTATCTTTATCTATTCGATGGACTATACCTGGTCTTTCTTCCCCATTTAAATCACTTAAATTATTTGTATAATGTATTAAACCATTAACTAATGTGTTATCATAATTGCCACTTCCAGGATGAACTACTAAACCACTTGGTTTATTTATAACCATTAAATCATCATCTTCATATAAAACATCAATTTCCATTTCGGTAGGCTTAATATCATTTTTGATAGTAAAACCATCTTTAATTTCGATTATATCCCCATCTTGAACTTTATAAGAGGCTTTTTCTTGGCGATTATTTACCATAATGTAGCCTGTATCAAGCATTTTTGATATTTTTGAACGAGAATAGTCAATTTTTTTTGATAGATATTTATCAAGCCTTTCTGGACTTTCTTCCACTTTTATTTTCATTTACATCTTCTCCTTTTATAACTGCATAAATAAGTAGTATAATTCCTAAGACTATCGCCATATCGGCAACATTAAAAACAGGGAAATCGTACTTAAATAGGTAAAAATCTAAAAAGTCAACAACATACCCAACACTAATTCGGTCAATAAAGTTACCTGCTAAGCCTCCAAAAAGTAACCCAAAAGCTAAATTATTTCTCTTATTTTTTTTAAAGCAATAAGTAAAATGATAGATTAAAAATAAAGCTATTATAGTTCCTAAAATTATAAAAATCCCTTGGTTTTTAAATAAGCCCCAAGCTGCTCCTTCATTATGACATAAAGTCAAATAAAAAAACTTAGGAATAATTTTAATTGATTTATTTAAATCTAAAAATAGAGTTACACAAAATTTAGTTATTTGATCTAATGCTAAAGTAATAATTGCAAATAATAATATTTTCTTATTCACTAACCACACCTCAATCTAATTATATCATACTAAATATTTAAAAAAACAAATATTTTTTCTTTTAGAGTTTTGTAATAAAAGTGATTTAAAGGGTCAATTTTATTTATTTCAAATTATATCTTTAAGTATAATTTTTATTATATTAAAAATTAACTAATATAACATCTTCGCCTATCTTTGTTATATTATCGAAAGAAATTTTTGTATCATTTAAAGGAGACATAAACTTCTTAAAGTTTTTCTTTTCTTCAACAATTAAAAATAGAATATCTCCTTGTGGGCTTATCTCTGCATCAACAATTCGCCCTACTTTGCGTCCATCTTTTGTACTAATTATATCTTTAGTTTGAAGGTCAGATAAAAACATATAATCACCAATAAATTATATGCTTTTTTCTTAGAATCTAATCATTTACTAAACCTAGGTAGCATAAAATAAATTCCTGATACTAAAATTAAGCATATTAATATTATAATTACTAATTTTAATAATGTAATTGTTCTTATTCTTTTCATATACATACACTCCCAGTTATTTTTATTCTAATTTATTACTTAACTAGTCTTTTCATACTTTCTAAAGCATTTTTTTCAATTCGTGATACTTGAGCTTGAGATATATTCATTTCTCTACTAAGTTCTGTTTGAGTTTTTCCGACGATATAACGACTATATATAACATCCTTTTCACGAGCTTTTAAATTGCCCATTGCTTTTCTTAAAGACATTAAAGTTTCTCTATCATATTCTTCTTTTTTATTAGCAATTTGGTCTAGTAAATAAATTGTATCGCCACCATCACTATAAATAGGCTGGTAAATACTAACAGGATCTTTTAAAGATGTTAAAGCATAAGAAATAAAATATTCTTCTATTCCTAATTTAGAAGCTACTTCTTCATTACTAGGTTTAACTCCATGAGTATTATAGTATTTTTCTTTATAAGCTAAAATTTTATAGGCAATATCTTTTGTACCTCGACTAACTCTTATAGGTGTTGAGTCTCTATAGGCTCTTAAAATTTCACCTTTTATTAAGAAAACGGCATAAGTACTAAAACAGACATTTAATGATAAGTCAAAATTATCGATAGCTTTAATTAAACCAATACAACCTATTTGAAACATATCATTAATATTATCTTCAGTTGTTTTAAATCTTTTTAAAATACTCAAAACTAATTTCAAGTTCCCTTCTACTAATAAATCTTTAGCATGGACATCACCATTTTGATATCTTTTAAATAATTCAATCATTTCTTCATTAGTATATGTTTTTAAATCACTTGTATTAATTCCAGGTATTGATACTTTTTTGTTATACATGATTTCTCCTTTCAAAATATATTAAGGATTTGAACAAAAAAATTTATTCAAAAAAGTCTTTTTTTTAATTGATTTTTATTTTTATTTATGAATGTATAAGGAATTATTTAATCTTAATAATTTTTAATTTTAGGATTTTTACTTATTTAGAACTATTGAATAATTAAGAAAAAATATTATAATGTTAATAAAAGATTGTAAATTTATAATTAATATATTTATGATATAAAAATAAAGAGAAAGGAATCAATCAAATAAATTTTTAGAAGATTGATTATAAAGTTTATGGAAATAAATAAAATTACTAATCCTAATTTTTTAAAGAAATATAATAAGGAAGAATTAAATAATTTATGTCAAGATATTCGAACTTTTTTAGTCGATAATATCTCAGTAACTGGAGGGCATTTAGCTAGTAATCTAGGCGTTGTTGAGTTGACTGTCGCCCTTCATTATGTTTTTAATTCGCCTTATGATAAATTTATTTTTGATGTTGGTCATCAGTCTTATACTCATAAGATTTTGACAGGACGAGCTAGTAAATTCGTTACTTTACGTCAGTTAAATGGTATATCTGGTTATCAAAAGAGAGCAGAAAGTGAGCATGATCCTTTTGAAGCTGGCCACACATCAACCTCAATTGCAGCAGCTTTAGGTTTTGCTTATGCTAGAGATTTGAACAATGAAAATTATGATTGCATTGCTATAATTGGAGATGGAGCTTTAACAGGAGGATTGGCTTTTGAAGCCTTAAATAATATTCAAAATTTAAAGTCAAAAGTTATCATTGTTTTAAATGATAATGAAATGTCTATTTCGAAAAATGTTGGTGGATTAAGTGAATTTTTAAAAAGTATTAGAATGAGTGATTCTTATGATTTTGCCAAAAAAAGTTATAAAGAGATTTTAAATTTAACTAAAATTGGTTCTAAAATTTATGATACAAGTTCTAAAGCTAAAAATGAATTAAAGAAAAAATTAACTAGTAATATTTTTACTAATTTAGATATTGATTATTTAGGTCCTATTGACGGTCATAATATTGAGGAATTAATTAAAGCTTTTGAAAAAGCTAAATACTCTAAAAAATCAATTATTATTCATGCAATAACAAAAAAGGGAAAAGGCTATCTTCCAGCAGAAGAAAATAGTAGCTCATGGCATGGAGTTGGGCATTTTGATAAAATAAACGGAACTATTTTTAAAGGTGGTAAACCTAGTATAAGTGAAATTGTAAGTTCTACAGTTTATGATTTTATGGCAGAAGATGAAAGTTTAGTTACAATTACACCAGCCATGATTAGTGGTAGCAAGTTAGAAAATATCTTTAAGGATTTTAAAAATCGAAGTATTGATACTGGAATTGCGGAGTCATTTGCGACAACTTTAGCTTGTGCAATTTCACTAAATGATAAGAAGGTTTTTCTACCGATATATTCTTCTTTTTTACAACGTGCTTATGATAATATAAATCATGATATTGCTAGAATGAATGCTCATGTTGTAATTGGTATTGATCGTGCAGGAATTGTTGGTGAAGATGGTGATACACATCATGGAATATTCGATATTAGTTTTTTAAATAGTATACCTAATTTAGTTATATCAATGGGTAAAGATGCTGAGGAGATTCGCAATCTCTTGTATACAGCTTTCTATAAACAGAAAAATCCATTTTGTATAAGATATGAACGTGCTTCTTTAGATTTTAAGAAGACACCTTTTAAAGAATTAAAGGTTGGAACGTGGGAATATCTTCAGGAAGTACCAAAATGTCAAAATACAATCATAAGTTATGGGACAGATATTACTAAATTATATGAAATATTTAAAGGTCAAAACGTTAATATTCTTAATGCACGTTATATTAAACCAATCGATAAAACAATTTTAAAGGAACTTATTAATAATAATCATAAAATTTATGTTTATGAGACTAATATAAAGACAAATAGTTTAGGGACTAATATTTTAGAATATTTTAATTATAAAGAGGCTAAAAATATTGTAAAAATAACTGGTATAGATAATTCATATGTAACACATGGTAATATAGAATTATTAAAAAAAGAAGTTAATCTTGATTTAGATTATATAAAAAAAGATATTATAAAATATTTTAAATTGAAAATGAAACAAATATAACTATTAATAATGAACTAATAAGGCAAATAAAAAGAACTAATATTAATATATACTTTATAGTTATTAATATTAGTTCTTTTATTATTCTACTGTAACACTTTTTGCAAGGTTGCGTGGTTTATCTATGTCACAATCATTTAATTTTGCAACATAATAAGCTATAAGTTGGCATTTTACCATTACTAAAGCACTACCTACTAAATCATGTAATTTTGGTAAGATAATAATTTGAGTGTATAAATTTTTATCTAAAACTTCCTCATTAGTTATTATTATACTATTAGCTCCTCTAGCACATACTTCTTTAACATTACTTAAAGTCTTTAATCTAACTTCATCATCAGTAATAATACTAATTACTGGTGTGTTGTCTTCAATTAAACTAATGGTTCCGTGTTTTAACTCACCAGCAGCATATGCTTCGCTATGTAAATAACTAACTTCTTTTAGCTTTAAAGATGCTTCCATAGCAAGAGCATAATCAACTTTTCTTCCTAAATAAAAGATATCTTTAAACTTATAAATCTTTTCAGCTATTTCTTGAGTATCTTTTGTATCTGATAATATATTTTCTAATAAATGGCCAACTTTTTTATATTCTTCAATGATACTTTCATTTAAAAGATTATTTTTAAGACCTAGATATAAAGCAATTAAAGATAACATCATTAATTGACACAAATAGGCTTTAGTAGTTGCAACAGCGGCTTCAACACCAGCTTTAATATATAAAACACGATCTGCTTCACGAGCAATTGATGAACCTACTACGTTAACGATTGCTAGAGTATCGATACCATTTTCTTTAGCTTGTCTTAATACTGCTAATGTATCAGCAGTTTCCCCACTTTGACTAATTAAAATAATTAAATGATTTTTGGAATATATATGTTTAGTATAACGATATTCTGAAGCGATATCAACGTTAACTCTCTTTTGACCATATTTTGTAATTAAGCTTTTACCAACTAAGCCGACATGATAAGCACTTCCACAGCCAACAATATCTATTTCATCATATTTTTCTAAACCAGCCATTTTGGAATTTAATTCATTAAGATCATTAATATATTCATTTATTGTTTCCATAATCACTTTAGGCTGTTCATATATTTCTTTTAACATAAAATGGTCGTAGCCGTTTTTCATTGCTGATTCTCTACTTCCTTCAAAAGTTAGAAGATTTTTTACAACACTATTACCTTCAGAATCATATATATTTATGTCATCTGCACTTAACTCCGCAAATTCATCATTTAAAAGTAAGTAATACATATTAGTATATTCTAAAATAGCAGGGACATCACTAGCTATATAATTACCATCTTCTGATACTCCTATTATAATTGGACTATCTTTACGAATTACATATATTTTGTTTATACCATCTACTAAAATTCCTAAAGCATAGCTTCCTATTAAATAAGATTTTAATTCGCTTAAAACTTTTATCATATTTTTTTCTTTTTTATAAAGTTTATCTATTAGGGCTGCTACAACCTCGCTATCAGTTTCGCTTTTAAAATGATATTCTCTTAAATCTTTTTTTAACGATTCATAATTTTCGATTATACCATTATGAACAAGAGTTATAGCTCCTACACGATGAGGATGACTATTTATTTGACATGGTTTACCATGAGTTGCCCATCTAGTATGACCAATGCCTATGTAACTTTCTTCATATAAATCAATATTATTTTTTAAATTAGCAATTTTTCCTGTTTCTTTTTTTATAATAAGCTCTTTATCTTTAAAATAGGCAATTCCGGCACTATCATAACCTCTATATTCTAAAGCTTCTAACCCCGTTATTATTCTTGATATACATTTTTCTTTTCCTATATATCCAACAATTCCGCACATAAATTTTCCTCCATACTAAAAAAGTGTGGAGAAATATTCTTTGTTATAATGTTTATTTTATTTTTTAAATATTTCTAACGCTTCCACTATTACGTAGTAATATCCGCCGAAAATTTCGATAATTACTAACCTCGTCATCCATTTAGGACCTGGCGCTAACCTGTTATTACACTCCTTTTTATAATAGGCTTTATACTTAATTATATGTTTAATTTTTAAGGAAAGTCAAAAAAAAATACTTCCTTTACGTCAAAGGGAAGTAAATTATTTATCCGTTAATATATTAATAAATTCTTTAGAGGAATTAGTTAATGCTGATTCATTATATAACAAACTAATTACATTATTTATCATACAATTTTCTAATTCAACTATTTTCAAGTTATTAGCCAAGGCTACTTCTTTAGGAATATAACCAATACCTAGTCCATCTTTAATGCAAGATGTCATCATTTCAACATCATCAAGTTCCATAATAGGACTTATAGCAAGGCCTTTTATGCCTAATTTTTCTTCTAATATTTTTCTTGTTCTAGATTTCTTTGATGGTAAGAGTAAATTTTTATCAAGTAAATCATCTAAATTGATATTGTCTAAATTTCCAAAAATATTATCATTGTAGGCAAAACAATAGTTTTCACTAGTAAATTCTATAATTTTATAGTCTTTGTCAACTTTGCTTATTTCTGGAATAATTAATAAGTCTAGTGAATGTTTTAAAAATAGTTCTAATAAGGTATTTTCATCTTTATTTATTATTTTAATAACAATATTAGGATATTTTCTCATAAATTTTTTGACATAATTATTTAAATAATAATGACTAATATAAGTAGGAGCACCTATTGTAATGGCACCTTTTGTAAATTCTTTACTTTCTTGGAGTTCTCTTTCTCCTAACATTAAATAGTTATAAGCTTTTTCTACATAAACTAGTAAGGCTTTGGCTTCTGCTGTTAGTTCAATTCCCCTATTTGTTCGATAAAAAAGTAAAGTTTTAAGTTCATATTCTAAATTTTGGATATGCTTGGATATGGCTGGTTGGGATATATGTAAAGTTCTTGAAGATTCAGAAAAGCTTTTGGTTTTCGCAACAGTATAAAAAACTCTATATAAATTCAAGTTTAAATTATTACATGGTAGCGCCATAAAAAGCCCTCCTTTTAATGCCTTCTATTATATACAATTTTAGATTTTTGTCAATAGTTGTTATAACTAAAAAGAAGACTTCTATAATAAATTATTATAGAAAAAAAACACTTTCGTGTTTTAATTTTAAATTCGGTCTTTTAACCAGTTTTTTAAATCTTCTTTAGACATAGCTCCCGCAACTTCATCAGTTACTATTCCATCTTTTATAATAAAAATAGTTGGAGTATATTTAAAAGCATAGTAGGCCCTAAATTCATTTCTTTCTTCTTCATCCATATTAGAAATATCAATTCTATAGATTTTTTTATCTAATTCTTTGAAGACTTCTTCTATTATTGGTTCAAATACTATACATCCATAACAAGAAGTGCTAGAAACAAAAGCTATCATATCTTCTTTTTTCAAATTTATTTTTTCAAAATCACTTAAAGAAATTGTCTCTATATTATCATAATCTATTTCTTTTATAATCGTATCATTACTAGAATCTTTTATTTCTGATTCTTTTTTGTACTTATTAGAAACCTTGTTATAAACGTTGCTATTAACTGTTTCTAATAAAGCTTTATTTTTTTCGAAGCCATTATCAGCTACATATTTAATAGTAAATAAAATAATAGCTATTATTAAAATAATTAATAAAATTATCACTATTTTCTTAGCTTTACTTCTTTTAATTATTTTGTCTTCTAATATTACTTTGTTTTCTTCTAGATTTTCGACAACTGCGGATAAATTATTTATATCATCAAAGACAATTGTTTTATCTAATTTTTGGTCAGTAGTTGTTTCTTTTTCATTAATATCTATAGTTTTAGTTTCAATTTTTTTTACATTTTCGTTTAAATTAGTTTTTTTCTTGGCTTTTGAATTAGTTCTTACACTATTATTTTTTTTACCAGTTGTTTCATTCTTTTTGTTATAATTTCTTTTTTTACTCGCATTTGAGCTTCTATTTTGCTTATTATTAGAAGCTTTTTTGGGAGTTGCTTTTTCATTATTTAATTTTTTTTCTTCCATAATATCACCTATACTTCTTTATTATTTTATCATTTTTAGTGAAAGAAAAAAAGACTTTATTTTAAGTCTTATCTACTTCAATGAATCTTATTGATTTTATTTTTTGTTCTTTTAATGGTTTGTCATACTCATCAGTATCAACAGCAGCTATTTTATCTACAACATCTAGTCCAGCAAAAATTCGACCAAAAGAAGCATATTGTCCATCTAAATAGGCTGAGTCTTGATGAACAATAAAAAATTGACTTGATGCTGAATTTCGTGTTTCATCTGTATCAGGATTGCCACCACGTCTGGCCATTGATAAAACTCCTCTTTTATGGGATAAATCATTTTTAACACCATTTGAACTAAATTCGCCTTTTATATTTTTCTCTGAACCACCTGTACCAGTTCCTAATGGATCTCCTGTTTGAATCATGAAATTTTCTATAACTCGATGAAAAATTAAGCCATCATAGAAATGTTCACTAACTAATTCTTTAAAATTGGCAATTGTGATTGGAGCGTCTTGATTAGATAAAACGGCAAGCATAATATCGCCATTAGCCATTTGAATTTTTATTCTATCAGTTATTTCATCTGTTACTTTAAAATGGTATCCTTCTATGACTCCTTCATTTATTTCTTCTTTCATCTTATTTCCCTCACTTTCTTTTCCACCACATGCTGAAATACCTATTAAGGCAACCATTAAAAATAATATTTTCAAAAATTTATTTTTCATTATATCACCTTTATTATCATATCAAATATCACATTTTTTTTAAAGTATTTAAAACTTCTTTTTATTTTTATCTTCTTCAGCTTGAATTTTTTTTAAAGCTTCATCAAGATTAGTATCTTTAGTAATTTGAACTTTTGATTTAATATGAACAATTATTGGATTATTGGGATTAGAATCTAATACTTCAAATTCTGGGACTATCCCTACTTCATCTTCGCCATATAAATTATTCATGATACAGAAAGTAACAAATCTTTTTATAAAATCTAAATCATTAGGAACTGTTCTAATTATAGCTGGAAGTTTTCTTTTAAAACTTTCTGGTAATTTATTTTGGGATTTTAATATGTGATAATGCAAATAAAAACAAGAAAAACGATGATGACCATCTGCTAAATAATATTTTCCATCTTTTTCAAAAGCTTTTAAAGGTTCTTGAGAGTTTTCAAAAATAGCTAAAGGATTTTTTAAGTACTTTAAAAAGTTTTCTTTAGTAATTCCGTTATATAGAAAGTTGGCAAGCCATGTTTTTAGTTCATAGTTACGATAGTCATGGGAACCAACAATATCTTCAATTTCGATATCCTTTGCCTCATTTGACCATACTAGTTCAAAGAAATTATATACTTCTTTAGATAAATTAGCATTTAAAATTGGTCTTATCACTTCATCTGGTAAATAAATATATTCGGCATCTTCTAAGGCTTTTAATTTTTTAAAAAAATCGATAAAATAACTTCTATCACGTTGATAAGATTTCTTAGTAATAAAGTCTTCTTTTTTTAGTTTGTACAAAAAGCATCACCTTTTTTAGTATAACTAATTATAAATATTTTGGCAAATATTAACATTGTAAAATTATTAAAATATATATATAATTTTTATGAACAAACGTTTGTGTGGTGTTTTGTATGAATGAACAATATTATTTTCAAAGACATATTCTAAGTATTGATTTAAAAAGTTTTTTTGCTTCATGTGAATGTATTGCTAGAAATTTAGATCCTTTTAAAACGCCATTAGTTGTTGCTAATGCTAAGCAAGGAATGGGAGCAATCACTTTAGCAGTGACACCTTTTTTAAAAAAACAGGGAGTCCCCTCACGAGGAAGATTATATGAAATTCCAAAAAATATTAAATATACTATTGTTTCTCCCCGAATGAATCTTTATATAAAAATGAGTAAAATGGTAGTTGATATTTATCTTGATTATGTAGCTAAAGAAGATTTACATATATACTCTATTGACGAATGTTTCTTAGATGTTACTAATTATTTAACTTTATATAAAAAGAATGATTATGAAATAGCACAAAATATCTTAAATGATATTTATAAGAAAACCAGTTTAACTGCAACTTGTGGCATAGGTCCTAATATTTTATTAGCTAAAGTGGCAATGGATATTGAT
>CANDCB010000005.1 GCA_947383065.1 uncultured Bacillota bacterium
CTCTTCCGATCTGGGGTATTTGATAAGTGGAGATCCTGGTTATATTTCTAGTTATCAAAATGCTCGTGAAAAATTACTGGATTTTGATCGTTCAGAAGTAATGGCAATAATTTTAGAAACATATTTAAATAAAAAATGAGATGTTTAGGTTTAGATTTAGGAACTAAAACGCTTGGTCTTGCTATTTCGGATAAATCTAATTTGATTGCTTCGCCTTATAAGGTATTACATTGGGATGGCGAAAATTATGATTTGTTGTTTAAAGATTTAGATCCTATTATAGAAGATAATAAGATAACTGATTTGGTTTTAGGTTTACCTAAAAATATGAATAATACCCTTGGATTTGCTGCAGAAAGAAGTTTGAAATTTAAAGAAGTTTTAGAAGCTAGATATGGTATTTTAGTTAGTCTTATCGATGAAAGACTATCAACTGTTGAAGCTACAAATTACTTACTTGCAGGAGATGTGAATAGAGCTAAAAGAAAGAAAGTTGTAGATGGTATCGCGGCAAGTATTATTTTGGATACTTATCTAAAAATGAAAGGAAATTAATTATGAGTGAAGAAAAAAAAGGAGTATTTACAATTGTAAATGATAAAGGAGAAGAAATTGAATGTGAGATTTTATTTACTTTCGATTCTGATGAAACTAAAAAGAGTTATATAGTTTATACTGATAATACAATAGATGAAACTGGAAGTACAAAGGTGTATGCTTCTATTTATGATCCAACAGGGCAGACTTCAGAATTAATGCCAATTGAATCAGAAAAAGAATGGTTAGTTATTGAAAATATTTTATCATCAGTTCAACAAAAGATTGATGAAGCTGAAAGTGCAGCTGTTTAATAATTATGAAAAAGAAGTTGATTATAATTTTAATTACTTTATTCAGTTTGATTTTTTTAACTATTTTGGGAGTAGTTATATTTTATAAAGTTTCTCTTAAGGCACCAGAAAAAAATGATTGTGATAGTAAAGTAACAGTAGTTGTTGAACAAGGAACAACTTCTAAAGGAGTTATTGATACATTATATAATAGTGGACTTATTCGTAATAAATATGTTGGATATGCATATCTTAAATTAAACAAAGATACCATTTTACAAGCTGGTGTCTATGATATTAAGAAATGTATGAGTTTACCAGAAATTATTACATATATAAGTAAAGGTCAGGTTGTAGATGATAGTATTACTGTGACTTTTATTGAAGGGCGTAGATTAACATTTTACGTTAAAACAATAAGTGATAACTTTAATTATAGTGAAGAAGAAATATTAAAGAAATTAAGTGATAAAGATTATTTAAAAGCTCTTATAAATAAATATTGGTTCTTGACTGATGATATACTTAATGATAAATTATATTATGCACTGGAAGGATATTTATTTCCGAATACCTATCAGTTTGCTAAGGATTCGACTTTAGAGACTATTTTTAATAAATTACTTGATACAACAAATAGTGTTTTGGAAAATTATAAAGAGCAAATAGAAGCAAATGAATATAGTATTCATGAAATTTTAACTATGGCTAGTATTGTAGAACTTGAGGGAGCAAATAAGCTTGATCGTCAAGGGGTTTCAGGAGTTTTTTATAATAGGTTAAAAAGCGGTATGCAATTAGGTAGTGATGTAACAGCATATTATGCAGCTCGTGTTAATATGAGTGAGCGTGATTTATATCAATATGAAATTGATGAAGTTAATGATTATAATACACGTCCTGGAGCAATGGCTGGTAAGTTACCAGTTGGACCAATATGTAACCCAAGTAGTACTTCTATTAAAGCGGCATTGATGCCAGAAGAACATGATTACTTTTATTTTGTTGCTGATAAAAATAAAAAGACTTATTTTAGTAAGACTTATGAAGAACACCAGAATATTATTAATAAATTGAAAAGTGAAGGTCTTTGGTTTAATTATTAAGGTGGTAATATGAAAGAAAAAATATTAGAAATGGAGCAATATGCTAAGGAGCATAATGTACCAATAATAGAGAAAGATTCTATAGCTTTTATTATGAAGTTTATAAAAGCTAATGAAATTAAAAGTATTTTAGAATTAGGAAGTGCTATTGGATATTCAGCTATTTTAATGGCTTCGGTTAAAGATGATATAAAGTTGACAACTATTGAGCGTGATGAGTCTCGTTATATGGAGTGTTTAAAAAATGTTAAAGCATGTGGGATGGAAAATAAAATTAGCGTTGTTTGCCAAGATGCATTAGAAGTTAATTTATCAGGAGTTTCCTATGATTTGATTTTTATTGATGCTGCTAAGGGACAATATACGAAGTTTTTTGAAAAGTATAAATATTTTCTTAATCCAGGTGGGGTTATAATAACTGATAATTTAAAGTTTCATGGTCATGTTGGTAATAGAAATAATATTGCTAGTCGAAATTTAAAACAATTAGTTGGTAAAATAGAAAATTATATTGATTTTTTAAAGAATAATGAAGAATTTGAAACTAAATTTTATGATGTTGGAGATGGCTTATCAGTAAGCATACGTAAAAATGAAGTCTAAGATATTAATATATGTTGATAATTTAAACTATTTAAGTGACTATCGAAAAGTAGGAATATCTGCTTTTCTTTTTGCATTAGAAGGTTATAGTGTAGGTTATAAAACTTATACTATAGAAGAATTAAAAAAAATTGAAGTTTCAAATAAATATATTCTTATAAATCGAATTTTAGATTGTCAGGACGTTGATAATTTAAGACAAATTTTACCATCTTTAGTTAGTTCTTTACAAGTTAAAGGAATTGTTTTTGAAGATATTGCAGTTTATAGATTAGTTAAAAGTTTAGGTTTGGAATTAGAGTTGATTCTATTTCAAAATCATTTTGCTTCTAATTTACCATCTGTTAATTTCTGGTTAAAGAAAGTAGACAGTATAATAATTAATAATGAGATTACAATTAATGAGATTGCTAGTATTTTGGAGCATGCTGATGGTAATGTCTGTCTTCATTTATATGGATATAATCAAGTAATGTATAGTCGCAGATTACTTTTAACTAACTGGTGTGAAGAATTTGATATTCCTTTTAAGGACACTAATATTTTAACGGATACAGCGACTAAGGTTAAGTTTCGAGCTTTAGAAAATGAATATGGAACAGTAATGTATTCTGATAAAATTTTTAATGGTGTTTCGTTACTCAGCTTACCTTTTTTAGATAAAGTAAAATATTTTTATGTTAATCCAACTTTAATTGCGCATAAGCAAGTATTGGAGTTTTTGAATAAAATAAATGATAGTGTTGATAATTTTGATTATGCTAGTAATGAAGATGATGGTTTTTTAAATAAAGAGACTATATATAAATTAAGAGAAAGGAGCAAATGATGGAAAATTTAGAATTACTTGCTCCAGCTGGGGATTTGGAAAGACTTAAGATTGCTTGTTTATATGGTGCTGATGCGATTTATATAGGGGGACAAAATTATGGTCTTAGAGCTAATGCTTTAAATTTTAGTCTTGATGATATAAAAGAAGCTGTAGTTTTTGCCCATAGTTTAAATAAAAAAGTATATGTTACTGTTAATATAGTTTTTCATGATAAAGATTTAGAAGGGCTTAGAGATTATTTAAAAAAACTTGATGAAATAGGTGTTGATGCCATAATAGTTTCTGATGTAGTTGTAATGGAATTATGGCAATCATTAAAATTAAAATTAGAACTTCATGTAAGTACACAAGCTTCTAGTTTAAATTATGAAACAGTTAAGTTTTATCAAGAGTTGGGGGCTTCAAGAGTAGTATTGGCTAGAGAAGCAAAACGTAGTGATATAAAAAGAATAAAGGATGAGACAGGAATAGAAATTGAGTGTTTTGTTCATGGAGCAATGTGTACTAGTTTTAGTGGACGTTGTGTTTTATCTAATTATGTAACAAATCGTGATAGTAATCGAGGAGGATGTGCTCAAGTATGTCGTTTTATTTTTAATGCTCTTGATACTGATCAAGTATTTAGTATGACTCCTAAAGATTTAAATATGATTTCTAATATAAAAGAAATGATTGATATTGGGGTTAATTCTTTTAAAGTTGAAGGAAGAATGCGTAGTGTTTATTATATTGCGACAGTTATATATATTTATCGTCATTTAATTGATAAAATAGTGAATAATACATTAGATGATGCATATACTATGTATAGCTTGAAGTTATTAAATAGATGTGCAAACCGTGATTCGACTGAACAATTCTTTAATAAATTACCAGGACGTGAGGAACAATATTTTCTTGGTCGTGATGAAATAAGTAATAAAGATTTTTTAGGAATAGTTATGTCTTATGATAAAAAATCAAAGTTTGTTATTTTAGAACAGAGAAATTATTTTAAATCTGGAGATGTGGTAGAATTTTTTGGACCAGATAAAGATCCAATAACATTTACGATACCAGATGAATTATATGATAAAAATGATAATTTGATAAATGTAGCTAATCATCCACAAATGATTGTTAAATTTAAGGCAGATTTGGATTTAAATGAATTTGATATGATGAGAATTAAAGTGTTTGACATTTCACAATTTTTATAGTATTCTTATGAAGATGTTTTTTTGAAGGAGATGCTCGAAATGGCAAAAAAAGAAGAAATTCTACTAACTGCTAAAGGTTTTGCAGAGTTAGAAGAAGAACTAAATGATTTAAGGGTGAATAAAAGGGCTGAAAATGTACTAGCAATTAAAGAAGCTAGAAGTCATGGCGATTTATCAGAAAATTCAGAATATGATGCCGCACGTGATGAGCAAGCTAAAATTGAAGCTAGGATACAAGAACTTGAATATAAATTAGAACATGCAACAATTATTGATACAACAGATAAAACGAGTGTGAATGTTGGATGTGTTGTGACAATTGAATATGTAGAAGATAAAGAAAAAGATACTTATAGTATAGTTGGTTCTTTAGAAGCCGACCCTTTTGAAAATAAAATTAGTAATGAGTCTCCAATTGGAGCTGCTTTGATTGGTTCTAAAGTAGGAGATATTATTAATGTTGAAGGTCCAAATGGGACTTATCAAGTTAAAGTACTTGAGATAGCATAGCGCTATCTTTTTTGGTTGTAATTATAGAATTAGTAAGGTATAATATTGAAAGTTGAAGGAGATGTGTATATGAAAAACGTACATGAAATAGAAATAGAACTAAAAGGTAAGGAATGGGAAACTATTTTAGACGCAACATTTACTAAGAAAAATAAAGATTTAAAAGTTGATGGTTTTAGAAAAGGTAAATGTCCAAAGAATGTTTATTTACAGAAGTTTGGTATTGAATCTCTTTATATGGACGCAGTAGATGAGGCTGTACAAAGTGCTTATACTAAAGCTTTAAAAGATAATAGTTTAGTTCCTGTTTGTGAACCTGGTATGGATGTTAAAGAAATTGATAAAGATCATGTTAAATTTGTTTTTACGATAATTACAAAGCCTGAAGTTAAATTGGGCGAATATAAAAATTTAGATGTTAAAAAAGAAAAAGTAAAAGTTACTAAAGAAGAAATAGAAAGCGAAATTGCAAGATTAAGTTCTAGATTTGCGGAAATAGTTGTTAAAGAAAATGGCGAAGTAGTTGAAGGTAATACAGCTGTTATTGATTTTGAAGGTTTTGTTGATGGTAAACCTTTGGATGGTGGTACAGGTGCTAATTATCCATTAGAAATTGGCAGTCATACTTTTATTCCTGGTTTTGAAGAAGGATTAGTAGGTATGAAAGTTGGCGATAAAAAAGAACTTAATTTGAAGTTTCCAGAAAATTATACAAAAGAACTAGCTAATAAAGATGTTAAATTTAATGTTACAATAAGAGAAATTAAAGAAAGAGTTTTACCTGAATTAAATGAAGAATTCTATGCTGATTTAGGATATGATAATATTAAAACAGAAGAAGAATTTAAGGCTGAAGTAAAAAAGGCACTTGAAAGTCGTAAGGAAGAAGAAGTTAAAAATAAATATTTAGATGATGTTTTAGAAGCTGCTTCTAAAAATATGGAAGTTTCAGTTAATCAAGAAATAATTGATGATGAAGTACATAGAATGATAAATCAATTTGGAGAACAATTAAAAATGCAAGGTATTTCTGTAGATCAATATTTACAGTTTACTGGTAGTTCTCATGAAGACTTACATAAACAAATGGCTCCTGAAGCAGAAAAAAGAGTTAAATATCGTTATTTAATAGAAGGTGTAGCGGAAGCTGAAAAAATAGAAATCAGTAAAGAAGATGCAGAAGCTGAAGCAGAAAAAATGGCTTCTAATTATGGAATGAAAAAAGAAGAATTTTTATCACATTTTGGAGGATTAGATATAGTTAAATACGATATGAGAATGCGTAAAGCTTTAGAAATTCTTGGTGGTGAAGAAGTAAAGTAATTGATTAACAATTACTTTTTTTTCTTAAAAAATAAATATATGGTATAATTAATAATATTAGTATAATAGGTGATTTAAGTGGCTGAAAAAATAAAATCTCAAAAATCTATTGATGAAAAGAAAATAGAAACTACGGAAAATTTAACTAAGCAAGACATAAATAATATGCAAGAAAAAATTAATAAAGAAATTAGTGATAAGAAAAAAATAGAAAAAAAGGTTAAACATAATTCGACTTATTTATTTATATCTTTTTTTATAAAAAGGTTAAAAGAGGACAAGATATATCTCTTTTCATTTATAATAACTATTGCTTTTTTTGCAATTTTTTCAGTAAAAAAATTACAGGAAACAGAAGGCTATTATGATCGTCGTCAAAATGATGCTTCAGAAACTATTCCAGCAGGTAAAAATGAGGATAA
Source organism: uncultured Bacillota bacterium (assembly GCA_947383065.1). Next base: position 6,826 of record CANDCB010000005.1, read on the forward strand.
TTCTTTAAATAAACCAAATAATGAAGTTTTAAATGATGAATTAGATGTTTCAGATTATATTGGGGTATATAGTCGACATATTGATTTAGTTACACCAATTTCTATTAGTGAAACTTGTAAAGTTAAAGATTATAAAATTGTTTATCAAATAAAAAGAGATAAGACTATTTCTAAATATCTAATAAATGATTGTTTAGGAACAGTAAAGATTTGGGCAGATACTTTAAAGTATGTTTCTAGTAGTGGAGCAAGATATATTAGTGCTAATAATGTTAATTTTTTGTTTTCGACTAAGAATATGAAAGAAGTCGATGGGGAAACTTTTAAAATAGATGATGAAATTAATAATATTAGAGAAAATAAAAAACAAAAGAATGTAGAGTATTATTTTTTTGATAATAGTATTATTTTACTTACAAATAATGATTTATTGTTATTAAAGGGTGCAAATATAGCTTATCAGTTATCAAATAATTTTAAGATAGTTAATCTAGTAGATAAAATTGTTTATAAAGCTGGGGCGAAAAATCAGTTTAATTTTATTATATTTCAAGAGGATTCTTCAAAAATATGTTATAAAGATGAAGAAATTACCAAAGAGGATTTTAAAGATGGAATAAATTATAAAATATTTACAATTAATTATGATACGGAGTCTGGAATTTTTACTCCTGAAAAAGAATTGGTTTCGCGTTTAAAAAGTTCAGGATGTAATCTTTATGAAGAAGATTTGAAGATGTTAAAAAGTTAAATATTAGACTTTAAAAACCAATAAATGCCATTTATAAAAGATATAAAAAGTTTTTATAAAGTAAAAAAAAGAGAGAAATTTGAAATTTCTTTCTTTTTTTGTAAAAAAAGCGTCAAAATGATAGACAAAAAAAACTAATATATATATAATAGTCATTAATGTTAAATCTTGAGGAGGCGAATCATGACTAATAACTTACCAGTAATGCTTCTTAAAAGAATTGTTCTTTTGCCTTTTCAAGATGTTCGTCTTGATTTAAATAGTGATATTAGTAATAAAGTTATAGAACTTTCTATGACAAAACATAATAGTGAGATTTTAATTGTTTGTCCAACTGATTTATATGAGGAATCCCCTGATGTTTCCGACCTTCCTAGTGTTGGAGTGGTAGGAAAAATAAAAAGTAAAATAGAGCTACCTAATGGTAATTTAAGGTTAGTTGTTAGTGGATATAAAAGAGTAAAAATAATTGAGTATGTTAATGAGATAAGTGATGGAGATATTTTAAAAGCTCATACAAGAGAAGTAGAGTTACCACACTATGATGAAGTGGAGGAAACAACACTACGTCGTAAGATTTTGGAGCAGTTAAATGACTATATAGAGTGTTCATCTTTAATAAGTAATAGTGTTCTTTCAAGTATTAAGGATATAAATGATATTAATAAGATAACAGATATTATAGTTTCGTTTATGCCTTTTAAAATAGAAAAAAAGTTGCTTTATATGCAAGAAGTTAATCCGTTACATCGGGCTAATGCTTTAGTATATGATATGTCAATGGAACTTCAAGTAGCACAACTTGATTCAAAATTAGATGATGCTTTAAGAGAAGATTTTGAAAGAAATCAAAAAGAGATTGTGTTACGTGAGAAAATTGATGCTATTCGTAAAGAATTGGGAGAAACTAATTTAAAGGATGAACTTATAAGTGATTATTTAGAAAAAATAAATGATTTAAAATGTGATGGTCGTTTAAAAAATAAATTAGTTGGGGAAGTTAAAAAGCTAGATTATACAAATGAGTCAAGCCCTGAAGTTAGTACAATAAGAAATTATTTAGATTTGTGTTTAGATTTACCTTTTGGAATTTATAGTGAGGATTGTAAAGATTTAGAGAAAATCAAAGAGAGCTTAGATAAAACTCATTTTGGTCTAGATAAAGTAAAAGATCGTATTATTGAATATGTTGCTGTTAAGATACGCAATAAGAGTTTACGTAGTCCTATACTTTGTTTAGTTGGACCACCTGGAGTAGGTAAAACAACTTTAGCAAGAGGTATAGCTAATAGTTTAAATAAAGAATTCTATAAAATTAGTGTTGGAGGATTAAATGATTCAGCAGAATTAAATGGTCATATAAGAACTTATATTGGTTCAGGTCCTGGTAAAATAATTCAGGCTTTAAAAAAATGTGGAACAAGTAATCCTTTAATACTTATTGATGAAGTAGATAAAATGGTGAAAGATTATAAGGGAGATCCTGCTTCTGTATTATTAGATATTTTAGATCCAGAGCAGAATAGTCATTTTATTGATAATTATGTTGAGGAACCATTTGATTTATCTGAAGTTATGTTTATTTTAACAGCTAATTATGAAGAAGATATTCCAGATGCTTTATATGATCGTTTAGAAGTTATAGAGTTATCTAGTTATACTGAGTTTGAAAAACTAGATATTGCTAAAGATTATTTAATTCCTAATATTTATAAAGAGCATCTTGTTTGTAGTAAAGAGATTAAATTTACTAATGATGTTATTTTGGATGTTATAAATCGTTATACAAAAGAAGCTGGAGTGCGTGACCTTCAAAGAAATTTAAGTACTATTGTGAGAAAAATAGTTACAAAATCAGTTAGAGAATCTAATACACCGATTAAAATGACGATTAAGAAGTCTGATATTTATAAATACCTAGGACCTTATAAATATGATATTTCTAGTGTTTCAGCGACAAATGGAGTTGGTTTAGTAAATGCTTTAGCTTATACACCTATGGGAGGATCTGTTTTACCTGTTGAAGTTTTGATGTATGATGGTAAAGGAGATTTTAAAGTAACTGGTTTAGTAGGGCAAACAATGGATGAATCAGTTTCAGTGGCATTAAGTTATATTAGAAATAAAAAAGATGAATTTCAAATTAATGAATATTATTTTCAAAATAAAGATATACATATTCATTTTTTAGAAGGCGGGATAAAAAAAGATGGGCCTTCTGCTGGTGTTTCTATAACAACAGCATTATTAAGTTTATTTTTAAATAAAGAAGTTGCTAAAAATATTGCTTTAACAGGAGAGATTTCTTTAAAAGGAGATATTTTAAAAGTTGGAGGAATTAAAGAGAAAGTTATAGGAGCTTATAATGATGGGATTAAAAAAATTTATTTGCCATATCAAAATTCTTGTGATTTAGAGGAAATTCCAACTGTTGTTAAAGAAAAAATAAAGATTATTTTAGTTAAAAATTATAAAGAGATATTTAATGAACTTTTTAAGTAATTAAATATCTTTTTTTTCATATCTTTAAATAGGAGGATTATTATGAAACAAATTATACCTTTTAGTAAAGATATTGTGTTTAAAACCAATATAGCTAGTATTACTAGTATATCATTAGAACATGAAGAAAAAATTAGTGATGGTGAAGTTTCTGGTGACTTTATCGTTTTTGGTGATTATAAAATTCATAATGACACGACAGAAAAAGAACTCTTTAAATATAAACTTCCTTTTACTGCTTTAATTCCTGATAATGTAGTGACAGAAACAATTTCTATTGATGTAAAAAATTTTACTTATGATACAGTGGAAGATGATGTTTTACGTGTTAATATAGATTTTGTAATTGAAGGTGAAGAACAAGAGGAGGAAAAAAGAATTGAAGATTTACCAGTAAAGGTGGAAGAAGGAGCAAATCCAGAAGTGGCAAATGAACTTAATTTTTTCTTAGATGATAAGATATTAAGTAATATAAGTAATGCAAGAGAAAGTGAAGTTTTAAAAGAAGATGAAAATATTAAAGAAGAAATAGAGACTTTAGAAGAAATACCAGAAAGAAAAGAAGATGAAGTTTTAAAAACTAAAGTGGAAAAAATTATTTTAGATGAAGTTTTACCTTTAAAAAAAGAAATTTTAAAAGAAGAATTAGAAGAAGGAGAAGAAGAAAGGAAAGTAAATGATGAGGATAAAATTAAAGAATTGGAAGAAAAAGTAGAGGAGAAAGTAGATGATGAAGTAAAAAAAGAAGAAGAAATTTATAGTAAGAACGTAATAAATAATCATGATAATAAATTAGAAAATGAAAGAGATTTAAAAAAAGATGAAAAGATTGATGAAGAAAATAAAATAGAAGAAAGCCCAAAAGAGGATAGTAATGAAAGATTAGATGTTGAAAAAGATAGTGAGGAATTAAAAATAATGAATAGTAAAGAGGAAACAATAAATGAATATGTTACTTATCATGTTCATATTGTTAAACAAGAAGAAACAATAGATGCTATAGTTAAAAATTATAATAGTAGTTTAGATATATTAAGTTCATATAATGATATAAATAGCGTTAAAGTTGGAGATAAAATAATAATACCTGAATATCTAGATGAATAGAAGTTTAGAAGTATTTAATAAATTATATAAACCTTATAAAATAACCAAAAAAAATAATGTTTATATTTTAAATACGATGGATGGCGATTTTGTAGTAAAATTAAATCCTAAAATAGATTATTCAAAGTTATATAGTTATTTATATAGTAGAAATTTTGGTTATCTTCCAGCTTTATCTAAAGATAGTCGAGATGATATGGTAGTATTAGAATATCAAGAAGATTTAAGTCTTGATAGTAATCAAAAAGCCCTAGATTTAATTAATTTAGTGGCTTTATTACATACTAAAACAAGTTATTTTAAAGATGTTCCTAATGATACATATAAAGAGATATATGATAATATTAAAAATAATTTAACATATGTAGATAATTTATATAATAATATGTTTGAATCGTTTTTAAAGGAGGATTATACTAGGCCAAGTCATTATCTTTTTTTACGAAACTTCAGTCTTATTTATAATGCAATTAATTATTCTAATGCTAAACTTGATGAATGGTTTAATGAGATAAAAGATAAAAATAAAGAAAGAGTTGTTTTAGTTCATAATAACTTACAATTGGATCATCTTATAAAAAATAAAGATGAATATTTGATAAGTTGGGATTCATATACTTTTGATACACC
>CANDCB010000006.1 GCA_947383065.1 uncultured Bacillota bacterium
TTTCTAATAGATAATTATTATATAAAGAAAATAAAATAAAACATCTGTTTGAAATATATATTTACAATAGCACTTTTTATTAATATTGTAAATCTTTTATAGAATATTATTTTTATTCTTTATTTGGAACTTTTAATAAATTGGGAGAGTTTTTAATTTCTTCTATCATAGCTAATCTTTGTTTTAGTTCATTTTCAAGGATATCTAGTTCTGATTTTGTTAAAGATTCAATATTTTTATGAAATAAATCGTATGGATTTGGAGGAACGACATTAAATCCCCAATATATGGCTTTTTCTATTAATTCGGGGCAGTTTAAATGCATGCAGTGTACTTTGTGTCTTAGACCAATAGGGATGACTTCAGTTAGTTCCATAAGAGATAAATGAGTTGGATTACTATATAAACTAGTATCAACGTATATTTTATCTATAGTATCAGGGAAATTAGCAGATAAGAATGATTTTATTACTTGTGGTGAGGCAATATCACCTGTATATAAAATATTTCCATCATTGGTTTCTATAATAATTGAAGCAGATTTTAAAGGGGTATCGCCATGGGAACTCTCGACGTATCTTATACGATTAAATAATGGTGAAATATTTGTTAATTCTTTTTCTGAAATAATTGCATAAGTTGTGGGAACTAAGCCAAAGGCATCTAATATAGTTAAAACATTTTTACTATGTTTCATTTCGGAGCCAATTACAATATTTAGTTTTTTTCCACGAACCCAGTATAAATATTGTTGGAGAGTGCCTATGCTACCAATATGGTCACTATGAGTGTGGGTAATAAAGAGAAAATAATTTTTTTCTTGATTTAGTTTGCCCATATCTATTAATTTGCTGGCGACATCCTCTCCACAATCAATAAGAAAGAAGTTATTATCATCTTCAAAATAAGCGGCTGTGTTACCTTCAGAGCTATTTAACATAGCTCCACGACCTGTAAAATTTAATTCCATAAATTAGTTCTCCTTTATTAAATTTTTAAAACCATTTCTACTCCAAAGCCATAAAGCGGTATGGATATCAATTGGTTTATATTTAGTGTTTTCAAAAAGTTTATTCCATCTTTCAATAACAATAAGTTGAACATCACTTTTATTTAATTCATTATCAGAAATAAGTCCAAGACGGTGTGTAGCTTTGATAACGTGTGTATCAGGGGCTACTGTTAATTTTTCCATGTTAGTGAATTTAAGGTCTGTATATTGCCATAATACAAAGAGCCAGTAGTTGCATATTTTATTTCCAGATAAATAGGGGAAATCTTTTTTATGCTTAACTTGAATATAGTCTTTGATTTTTATAACATCATAATCTAGTTCTTTAAAAAGATTTCTAATATCACCATTAAATTGATTAACAAAAGTTTGACATAAGGTTATCCATATTTCAGTTTGTTTTTGTTTTTGCAAGGCGACTTTATATTTTATTAAAGCGTCTTGAATTTTATTGCTATTTTTTGTTACAACTTCGGTTGGATTAAAAATGAATCTGGTATTTGGATCTTGATAGGTTTTATTGGCATTTTCCCAAAGAGTATAGGAGTTTCTTTGATAGTTAAGAGCCATTGGTAAAGTGAAATATAAATAATTTTCTTTAGATGATTTATCAAGGTGAGGGTTTTCGTCTTCGGGCATTATTTCACCACCTAAAAGACCTTGTTGCCACATATTATATAGTATATCTACTTTTTTTAGAATTTCTTTTTTATTTTTCATAATAATCCCATATCTTTCTATATTGTTCAAGTTGTTTGTTACTATTTATTTGGGCGGCTGGATGGTATAGTGGAATGATAACTAAATCATTAGTTTTAAAAAGACCATAATTATTAATGTTTTCACTTATTTTTTTATAGATTGGGAAATTATATATATTTGATAAAGCTAATAAAGGGTAATACCCTAAAGTTAAAATGATTTTTGGTTTAATTATATCGATTTGGGATTTTAAAAATTTTTGACAATTTAAAGTACATTTTTGAAGTTTAATATTATTGCTTCGATAATTTAATCCTTGACGAGCACACATTATGGCATTAGTAATATAAATATGATTAATAAATTCTTCATCTATAGTTAGATTAGTGTTTTTAGAAGATTCAATTAAAAATTTATAAAGCATTTTTTTAGTTAAGCTTTTTTCACTATCAATTATTTTATTCCAATTTTTTAAGGTTTTATCTTTTATATAAGTATTACGAAGTTCTTGCATTTCTTTGTAAGGACCCCAATCTTGACCAATTATCATAATTTTACTATCTATTCTGTTAAACCAATCTGTCCAAATTGATGGTATGTCTTTATAAAAATTGTTTTTAAAAATGTTTATTAGTGAAAAGTCTTGGTGGTTATTTTTTATGTTGGTACAATCTTGACATTTTTGCATTTCTAAAAACAATTTTTCCAGTTTGCTTTTTTTCATTTTTTAATTTTTGATAAGTTAAGAATTATTAACAGGTGGAATAAGGGCAAGATTTTTACCATTCTTTGATTGGTTTAAAGCGTTTTCGTATGGCGTAAAATCAAAGTAAATATTAAAATATGATATAAAAATACGTGCTCTTAAAAGGTCGTCGGGATCTTTAGTTTTCAATAATGAAAGACAAATATCAAGAATTACTTTGGTATGAAGTATTTGACGTTTTTTAAAAGCTTCTATTGAAGATTCAAAGTCATTGTCTTTAGGGAGAAGTCGCATTTGATTAAGAAGTGCTTGGGCTTCGGGGACTGTTAAACCTTGAAAAAATGAATTTATTTTGGAGGTTAAAATAGGTAAAAGCTCTGGTAAAGTTTCTAGATTTTCTGCCATTTCTATTTTACCTTCACTAATGTGGAAGTGGGCAGGTCTTGAATCGCCAAGAAGATAAATTATGCTATCATAATCGGGAGGAATAATAGGAAGATGAATTTTATCACAGCAAGATTTTATTAGTTCATTAATATCTAAATTAAATGTTGTTTCATTAGTTAGCATTTCTTTTTTCAAAACAGTTCTTAAATAAGTTATTATTTTATAGATTGTATGAGCATAATCTTCTAAAATATTAGGATAGTAAGCGTCAAAAAGTTTAGGCGGTACTATAAATGTTTTTGTGTAATTAATATAATCACTTAAGCTATTTATTGATATTTGAGCATTGTTAAACTCTACGGTTGTTGTAATTTTTTTTATAAAAGACATATATTCACCTCTTTTAATTATAATAAATTTATTTAAAGTAAAATTCAAGGTTAAACTAAAAAAATATCTATACAAATATTTGAATTTTAAGTATAATTAAATATAGTAAGATATGGAGGCAAGCATATGAACATAGTTATTCCTAAACCGGTAAATGAAGTTTTATATATAATTAATGAAAAAGGCTATGAAGCATATGTTACAGGTGGGGCTGTTAGAAATAATGTTATGGGTTATAAAGTAAATAATTATGATATAAGTACAAATGCTTCACTTGATGTAATAGAAAAATTACTAAAGGGTTATGATACTTTTTATCGAGGAGAAAATAATATAAGATTGGGAATAAATAATCCGAAATATCCAATGGCTATTTCTAAATATTGTACACCAGAAAATACTTTGGAAAGTGATTTGGCAACAAGAGATTTTACAATGAATGCTTTGGCATTTTCTGAAGATGATGGATTAATTGATTATAATACAGGTTTAATTGATATTAAAAATAAAGTTATAAAACTTAATGGTAATGATGATGATAATTTTGTTGCAGATCCATTAAGAATTTTAAGAGCGATTCGTTTATCTGGAGAGTATGGGATGAGAATCGATATTGAAACTCAAAGTTATATGAATGAAGATAGAGAACTTCTTCATGATGTTGCAATTGAACGAATTCGAGATGAGTTAGCAAAATTATTGGTTGTACCTAGATGTGAATTTTATTTAAAAAAATATTTTGATATAATTTTGGAAATAATTCCAGAACTATCTTTATTAGATGGATTTTTGCAAAATGATCCAAGACATATTTATGATGTTTTAGAACATACTTTTGTTTCAATGAAATCAATAAAGCCAGTTTTAGAACTTCGATTAGCAATGCTTTTACATGATATATCAAAACCTTTTACTTATTCTAAAGGTGATGATGGTAATGCTATATATAAAAATCATGGAATTCGTAGTGCTGAAATAGCTAGAAATATTTTAAATAGGTTAAGATTTAATAAAAAAACAATTCAAAAAGTTACTAAACTTATTGAATTTCATGATTCTTTAGTACCAACTAATGATGCTTTATTAAGACAATTTATTAACAAGTTGGGAATTGAAAATGTTGATGATTTATATAATGTAAAGAAAGCTAATTATTATGCCAAAAATCCAGCTTATATTTCTGATTTAAAGGTAATTGAAGATGATTATTTAAGGATGAAAACGCAAGTTAGAAAGAATTCATTTATAAGAAAGAATGAACTTAAATTGGATGGAAAAGAGTTAATTGAATTAGGAGTAGAACAAGAAAAAGTTGGTAAAGTAATTGATCATTTATATTATGAAATTATTGTAGGAAATTTGAAAAATAATAAAGAAAAATTGATTTCATATGTTGAAAATAATTTAGTTGGGAAAGATACTATTGTAGGAGATATAGCTTGATATATCTCTTTTTTTCATAAAAAAACGTCTTTTCAGACGTTATAATTTTAATTTTTATTATCATTGATATTTTCAATGTTTATTTCTTCTTTATTTTTTTCTTTTTCAGTTAAAGGAGTTTCTCCATCATAGGAGATAGTGAAATTGCCTAATTTATCTTCATAGACAATTATTTGTTCTTTCTTTTTATTTATAAAGGTATAACTATATTGGAGAGTTTCATTATCAGTACACTTTTTTAACCATAAAGAATTACAGTCAGCTATGTCTTCATAAATGTATTCGGTATACTTGATAGCATACCAATCTTTTTTATTGATTTCGTAGTTATTTAGAAGAAAATTTTTGGCTTCTGTAGAGTGTGAGTCAATATAAGTTAGGATACCAAGTATTACAAAGATAAGAATTAAAAGAGTAATTATCACAAAAAATACACATTTTTTAATAAATTTTATCATGTTAGACCTTTCTATAATAAATTTTTATAATGAAATTATATCATAATTTTGAGCATAATTGTAGAATAAGTGGTATAATAAGTACAAGGAGGATTTGTTATGATAAGAAAATTTATTTCAGAATTTGTAGGTACAATTTTATTAGTGCTTATTGGATGTGGCTCAATGGTTGCAGTAAATCAATATGTAAATTCAATATTTAATACAGCTTTACCTTTTACTATGATTTTAATTGCATTAACATTTGGTTTAATTTTGATGGCTCTAATGTATACAATTGGAAAAGTTTCTGGAGCACATGTTAATCCTGCAGTTTCACTTGCATGTTTAATAGATGGCAGAATTACTTTATTTGAATTTATATATTATATTTGTGCACAAATTCTAGGTGGCCTAGTTGGTACTTTTGCCTTAACATGGATTTTTGGTTCATTTACTTCATTAGGAGCAAATGGATATGAAACATTAAGTGCATTAAGTAAGATAACAACTTTACCAGTGGCATTAGGAATTGAAGCAATGTTGACTTTTGTTTTTGTATTAGTATTCTTATCAGCTACTAAAAAAGATAATTATGTTTCAGGCTTAGTAGTTGGATTAACTTATACAATGGTTCATATTATGGGAATTCCTTTTACTGGAACAGGTGTTAACCCAGCTAGAAGTATTGGACCTGCTTTTTTAACTGGTGGAGTTGCTTTAGAACAATTATGGGTATTTATTGTTGCTCCATTAGTTGGTGGAATTTTAGCTGCTTTGTTTTATAAGTTTATTATAACTGATAAAGAAGAATCTACTGTTTCTCAAATGGAAGTAGAAGAAGTTTCAGTTGTTACTAATGAAAAAGATGACAAAGAAGAAAAAGTAGCAGTAGAAAAGAAAGTAGAAAAAAAATCTAAAACAAATTCAACAAAAAAAGGTAAATAAAAATTACCTTTTTTTAATACTTTTATAAATTAATTAAAGTAAAAAAAGAGAAACTTGGTTTCTCTTAATTTATTTCGATTACTTTTTTAGTTTCAACTTTTTCTTTTTTAGGAACAGTTATTTTTAAAATACCATTTACAAATTCAGCTTTAATAGATTCTTCGTCAATATCAGAAAAGTTAAATGTTCTAGTTACTTTACCATAGAATCTTTCACGTCTTAAATATTTTTTATTTTCATCTTCTTCATTTGTTTCATTTGTTTTTTCGGCTGAAATAGTTAGTATATTATTATCACATTCAATTTTTATATCATTTTTGTCATAGCCAGGAATGTCTAGCTCAATGTGGTAGTTACCTTCCTTTTCATAAATGTCACATTTCATATTGTTTTCTCTTGGAGATCTTCCTAATTCATCAAAAATATCATCTAAATAAAAATTTCTTGGAATTAAACTCATTTTTTAATTTCCTTCTTTCTATATCTACATTATAGCACTTTTTTAGCACTTGTCAATAGAGAGTGCTAATATTTTTGTTACTTCTAATATTATTTTATGTAAATTAAAATATTTTATGTATTTTTTTATATAGAATATATAAATGAAGTTAAAAAAATATAGTAATTTTTAATTGGCAGGAGAATTTATTTGACGTATAATAGGATTAATATTTTATAAAAGAGGTTTTTTTATGTGGAAAATTGGGGATGTTGAGATTAAGAATAGAGTAGTTTTGGCACCTATGGCAGGAATTTCTAACACTTCATATCGCAAAATTATAAAGGAAATGGGTGCTGGATTAATTTATGCTGAGATGGTAAGTGATAAAGCGATAATGTATGGTAATGAAAAAACTTTTGATTTGCTTAAAATGAGTGAAGAAGAAAGACCAATTGTACAACAGATTTTTGGAAGTGATGTAGATTCTTTTGTTATTGCCGCAAAAGAAATAGAAAAAAAGATGCACCCAGATATTATTGATATTAATATGGGATGTCCAGTACCTAAGGTTGCTTTAAGGGCTCAGGCAGGAAGTGCCCTTTTAAAAAACCCAAATAAAATTAAGGAAATTGTTGAAGCGGTTGTTAAAGCTGTTAATGTGCCTGTAACTGTTAAAATTCGTAGTGGTTGGGATGAAGACCACATTAATGCAGTTGAAGTTGCTAAGAAATGTGAAGCAGCGGGGGCAAGTGCAATAGCTATTCATGCGCGTACACGTAGTCAGGGCTATAGTGGTAAAGCTGATTGGAATATAATAAGACAAGTAAAAAAAGCAGTAAAAATTCCTGTTATTGGTAATGGAGATGTTACTACTCCACAGCTTGCCGAAAAAATGCTTGAAGAAACCGAATGTGATGCAGTGATGATTGGGCGAGGTGTTTTAGGTAATCCTTGGTTAATTAGAGATACTATTTATTATTTAGAAAATGGTATAATATTAGACCCAGTTTTACCTTGTGAAAAAGTAAGAATGATGAAAAGACATTATGAATTATTACGTGAAGATAAGGGTGAAAAAGTAGCATTACTGGAAATAAGAAGTTTTATTACATGGTATTTAAAAGGAATGCCTGATAGTAAAGAGGTAAAAAATTTAATTTGTCAATGTAAAAGTAGTGAAGAAATGTTTAAGATAATTGATGATTATAAGATTAGTCTTGATAAAAAAATGTGTAATAGTTAAAATTGACATTTATAAAATTTTTTTCTTTACCATTTCTAATTCTTTATAATAAAGATGGATATTTTGACCAGGAATAATTCCTAGTTTTTTTATGGCTTCTAAATAGCTTTTATTATCAGGACATTTTAATGTAATTATTTTATATAGTAAATCTAAAGCTAATTCATTATCATCTTTATATATTAAATATAATTCAACTGCTGTTAAATATGAAATGATATAGTGAATTTGTTCACGGATAAAAGTTTTAGTAAAGTCGCGAAAATTGATTTCTTGAGCGAATTGTGAATGTTTAAAATATTCGTGTTGAAAGTTTTGATTATTTAGTTCTAAAAAAGGTATAGTTGAATACATTTTTAATTTAAAATAAATTATTTTGGCTAAATATAAATAAAAGTTAAAGTCTGTTATTTTACAAGAGATATTATTTGAGTCAGAAATTATATGTGAATTGAAATCTAGACCAAGTAGTTCAAAAAATAAGGCGTCAACTTCACGAAAACAAAAACGGTTTTGATCTTTTATGATTTCTCTATTTAAACTATATGAAAGTCCATGAGCCGATTCGTGAACCATTGTTAAAAAGTCATGGTAAGTTTGTTTTAATATTATGTCAATATAAACTTCTGATGTACCTAGTATGGGAAAGGTTTCGCCTTCAAACATGTTTGGTCTTAGAGTTCTTCTAAAATTTAGGCGATTTTTAAAATTACTTTGTAGTTTGGTGTAGCTATCACTAAAAATTCCTTTAAATTGTTGATAAAAATCGGAACTCAAAGTTGTAATACTAGTAGGTGATAAAAAAATTTTAGAAGGCTTTTCTCTTACTTTAATAGCGGGGTTACTAAAGGAGTTAACAAAACTTTTAATTATTTCTAGATAAGCATTAAATTCATTAATACTTTTGAAATCATCAATTAGAATATCTTCTTTAGAATAGTGGGGAAAATTTGGTAGATGTAAAGGTAATCTTGAAAGATTTTGTTTAAAATAATTTATTGCTTCTTCTAATGATTCTATGGTTTCTTTGATAGCTTGTCTTTCTAATTTATTTTTTGATAATTTGAGTTTATGTTGATAAAGGGTAAGTAAACTATTTAAATGTTTGATATCCCAATTATACATTAAATTCACCTGAATTATTTAATTCGAGTTTAAGAGTTTTGATAATAGATTTTGTTTCTTCTTTAGTATGAGCTCCAATTGATATTTTTCTATTAAAAAATTCTTCGATACTCATATAGTGAGGAATTCTTAAAAATGTACGATAAATCATAATAGCTTTTGCTTTATCTTGTTTGTAGATATGTAATAATTCTAAAGAAACCATATAACTTATAATGTATATTGCTTCATCATCTATACTAGTACTTAAAACAGAATCTAAGTCTTCTTGGTTAAGACTATATTCTTTTTGAACAGTATTAAAAAATTCTTGGTTAGCTATACGATTATTTTCATTCCAAATTTGGATAATTCCTTCGTGAAGACATAAAGAATTGGCGTGGTTAATATAAGATAATAAAGTTAAATAAGCTTCAAAAGCAATATGGTCTTTAGGAATATTGCCATAATTTTCATATTGAGCAATTATTTCAGGAAATAATGCAGCTACTTCATTAAAAATAAATTCTTTAGATAAATATAAACTTTTGGGATTTATGATATAAGAAATAATGTGTCCGAATTCATGAATAAAATTATATAATTTAGATATGTCATTTGTTTTTTCGACATTAATAAAATAACGTTTTATTAGGTCGATATAAGCTGAATCGGCAACCATTGTGTTATCTTGAGGTTTTTTAAAACGAATAGATGTAAAACGTTTTTTGAAAGCTCTTAAAAAAGTTGGATATAAAGATGGGAAAAAAATTTTATAAAATTTCTTAGTTAAACCTAAAGCTTTAGAAGTAGATATTTTAGCTCCAGTTATTTTGGCATAAGAATCTTCGGGGCTTAGTCTTTGAGATAAAATTTTCTCAATATCATCTATATCATCTTCTAATTGAGCTGTTCTTTTTTGAAATAGTTTGACTAGTGAATAATAATGTTTGGATGTTTGTAAGTCATGTTCAATGCTTGATAAAGTGAAATCATATCCTTCTAAGCTAGTGCTATATTCTAATTCTTCATTAGGATTAGAATTATTTTTAGCTAAAAAATATTCTTCTTCTTCAATATAGATATTTAACATGCGTAAAACACTTTTTATATAATCTTTTTTTTCTTGATTATTTTCATTTGTATACATTTTTGTTAGTTTTTTTCGTGCTTTTATTAAATCTTTAATACTCCAATTATATAACATAAAATTTCCCCCTTTTGTAGGCGTTTATGATAGCATATTTGGGTAAAAAAAACAATATTATAAACGTTAAATAGGAAATAAAAGATATTGACTTGGATTATTAAAAAGTTTATACTTAATATAGTAAGGTGGTATATAAGAAGGCAAAGACAATATTTTATTATAAAAAATAAAATATTAAATACTTTAAGAAAATAAAGTAAGAAAAGTAGTAAAACTACTAAGGATTCATGATGTAATATGAATTAATATTAACTTGAACATGTGTATTAATTTACATTTGTATATTAACGATAGTTCGTTAAGCCAACAAGTTATTTTCCAGTAAGCTAATGTTACTGAAGAAGATATATATTTGTTACCATATATCTTATTGCCTTTTTATTAATCATTAAATGGTTAAATATTCATCGTCCATTTAGTTATTATTCGAGAAGAAATACTTACTTACCATGAAAATACTATTAATAGTTAGCATTTTCTATGAGCCAATAAGGATGATAGGGTTTTTATGAAAAGATGGAGAGCTTTCATACTAGCATTTTATAAATGAATCGCAGTATGTTATGCATTTTGTTTATTTTGAATGTGTGTTTGCTAAAGAGAATCTTAGCTGAATTTGAACTATTTAAACATGTTTAGTTCTTTGTGAATTTAAGGTATAACTTTGTAGACATATGACAATTTGACCGCGTTTAAAATTGGAGGAGTCTTAAACTTGTCTTGCAAGGGATTCAAGTAATCCAACTGCTGAGGATAGGATTTGCTAGTCAGCTGCTGGTAAGGAATATTCAATATGCTATATCGTGTGTGCGCGTATAAATAAAATTTAGCGATGAACTGGAGAACTCTTATACCAAAATGTAGTTAGACGTGAATGTATTATATACAGGTACTAGTAGAATATACAGTATAATGAAAACTATCAAAATAGTATTAGATTCATTTTAGCTATGTGGAAGTCAATTTTGAAACGACAAATGCAAAGAAGGAAGAACGATGTGAAGTTCTTCTTTTTTTGTGTAAACATTTAAGAAAAAAATCTGTTTGCTTATAGTTATTGGTAGTGCTATAATAACTTGAAGTTTTTTGAGGGGCTAGAAAATCTTAAAATAAGATTTAAAAATGTAAATTATATATGTTATACTATGAATAAAGATATAGGGAGTTGATATGTATGCAAACAACATATATATTTGGACATAAAATACCAGATACTGATTCAGTATGTGCAAGTATTAGTTTGTCATATTTAAAAAATAAGCTAGGTGATAAAACAGAACCGCGAGTTATTGGTAATTTAAATAAAGAAACTAAGTTTGTTTTAGATTTTTTTGATGTGCCAGAACCTTCTTTTTTAAATGATGTTAAAGTTCAGATAAAGAATATGCATTATGCCAAAGAAGCAATGGTAGAAGAACATGTTTCTATATATAGAGCATATAAGTATTTAGTTCATTTGGGAGTTACAGGATTGCCACTTGTTAATAGGATGAAGAAATTAACAGGCTATGTTAATGCAAAAGAAATCTCTAAATATTTAATTGAAGGCGATATAAATTATTTACAAACTTCTTATGATAATATTTTAGATACTTTGGGAGCAAAAGAAATATTACGATTTGATGAGGAAATTGAAGGAAATATTTTGGCCGCTTCTTATAAAAGCGAAACATTTATTAATCGTGTT
>CANDCB010000007.1 GCA_947383065.1 uncultured Bacillota bacterium
TTTCTATATTTAGGTTTATGACAGGAGGGTCTATGTGGCAAATTACCAAACTGTATATTGATAAAACAAAAAATAAATTATAATTCAACGATTAAATCAACAAAAAAAGTTGATTTTTTCTACAATTGGTATTGACACAATGTCAGAAAAGTAGTAGTATCATATCAGAACTGACATGGTGTCAAAGAAAGGAATGAAAAAATGCAAGAACATACAGATAAAAGAAAAGAAGAAATATTAAACGCTTGTGAGAAATTATATGATGAGTTTTCTTTTAAGGAAATATCAATAAAACTGATAAGTGAAAAAACAACTTTTTCAAGACCATCGATTTATAATTATTTCGAAACTAAGGAAGAAATTTTCTTAGCTCTGTTTAAAAAAGAATATGATAATTGGAACTATGATTTAACTAAAATATTAAATAGTAATGACTCTTTGACTAGGGAGGCCTTTGCCAATAAGATAGCTCATACTATAGAGCATAGACAACGTCTTTTAAAATTATTATCAATGAATATGTATGATTTAGAAGCAAATAGTCGTATTGAAAATCTTATAGAATTTAAAAAATCATATGGAAATGCAATTCATATATTAAAAGAATGTATCATTAAATTCTTTCCAAAATTAACTGAAAAAGATAGAGTAGATTTCTTATATTCTTTTTTCCCATTTATGTTTGGAATATATCCATATACATCAGTAACAGAAAAGCAAACTAAAGCAATGAAAGAAGCGGGAATAAATTTTATAAATCATTCTATTTATGATTTGGTTTATAAATGTATTATGCAATTACTACTTAATGTGGAGGAGAAATAATGTATAAAAAAATAATTTTAATAGTTTTTATATTGTTAGTCATAGCTGGAGGAACAAAGCTATTTATGGCTAAAGATAAGAAACTAGAAAGTAGTCAAAATAAAGATAATAAACAAGATGTTAATTTAAAAAAAGATAATATTTCAAGAATAAAGATGATAATTAATAATAAAGAATATTTTATTAAATTAATTTCAAACGAATCATCAAAAGACCTTATCTCTTTATTACCTCTTGAAGTAGAATTTGAAGATTATAATAATACTGAAAAAATTGCTTCTTTACCTAAAAAGTTAGAACTCGAAAATAACCCAGGAGAGTATGAAGTAAAAATAGGCGATTTTGCTTATTATGCTCCATGGGGAAATCTCTCAATATTTTATAAAGAATTTCATTCATCAAATTCCTTACAAAAGTTAGGAGAATTTGAAAATGGTATTGAGGATTTAAAAAATCTAAAAGGTAAAGCAGTTATTACATTTGATGAGGAGGCAAAATAAATGAATAAAAAAATAATAGCTTTAATTGGATTTATAGTAATTATAGTTATAGGAGTAGCTTTGTATTACTTTTTAGCAAATAAAAATGATAACAAAGATAAAGAAATAAAGAATCAAAATATAAATGTTACCGCAAATGATGATATGATTTTTATAAAAGGTGGAACATTCAATATGGGAAGTCCGACTAATGAAGTACAAAGGAACGATGATGAAACTTTACACGAAGTTAAAGTAAATGATTTTTATGTATCAGCTTATGAACTAACACAAAAAGAATATGAAAGTATTATGGGTAATAATCCATCTAACTTTAAAGGAGAAAATCTCCCAGTTGAAAATATAACTTGGTATGAAGCAATAGAATATTGTAATAAATTAAGTGAAAAAAATAATCTTACCCCAGTTTATAAAATAGATGGTGGGTCTGTTACATGGAATAGAAATGCAAATGGCTATAGACTACTTACTGAAGCAGAATGGGAATATGTTGCCCGTGCAGGAACTACTACACCATTTAATACAGAAAATTCTATAAGTGCCAAAGAAGCAAACTTTTATGGACATTATCCTTACTTAATCGAAGAAAACTATTTTAGTCAAGGTAAACTTGAAACAAAACCTGGAGAATATAGACAAACAACAGTAAATGTAGATGAATTTAGTCCAAACAAATGGGGCTTATATAATATTCATGGAAATGTTAGAGAATGGGTTTATGACTATTATGCTGAATATGATTTAAAAAATACTGATAATCCAACTGGTGCGGAACAAGGAACGCTTAAAGTAACTCGTGGTGGAAGTTGGAATGATTATGCAAAACACATGAGGAGTGCTTTTAGAGGGGCTTATGCTCCAGATAAAAAAATGAATAACACAGGACTAAGAATCGCAAGAAATAGTGATGGAACTAATCTATCCAATGTTACAACTGAAAATAATATAAATAATATAAAGAAAGATAAAATCTTAATCGTTTACTTCTCTTGGAGTGGTAATACAGAAAATGCTGCTAAAATGATTCAAGAAAAAACAAATGCTGACCTTTTTGAAATAGAGTTAGTTAGTCCTTATTCAAGTGATTATAATACAGTATTGAATGAAGCCCAAAGAGATATGAATAGAAATGCTAGACCAAAGATAAAAAATAAAGTAGATAATATAGATGAGTATGATGTTATTATGATAGGTTATCCAAACTGGTGGGCAACAATTCCAATGCCTATTGCCTCATTCCTAGATGACTATAAATTAGATGGTAAATTTATTATTCCATTCTGTAGTCATGGTGGAGGAGAGTTTGGTCAAAGCATTGCTGATATATCTAAAATTGAACCAAATGCTACTATTGGAGCTGGACTATCAATCCATTATTCAGGAGGAAATAGTCTTTCTAAAGATATTGATAACTGGCTAAATGAAAATGGAATTAAGTAGGTCATTATGAGAAAATTAAAAATAATAATTGATATATTGATGTATATTATATTTATAGTTTTAATGGGGCATCACATTACAGAAAACTTCATGCATGAAATACTTGGAACAATTTTATTTATCTTGATTTTTGTACATAATATTTTAAATTATAGATTTTATAAAACAATATTTAAAGGTAAATATACTTTTAAAAGATTATTTATGACAGTAACAGATATATTATTACTAATTTGTATGATTAGTATGATAATTAGTGCAATTAATATTTCAAGTGATGTGTTTGCTTTACTTAATATACCAACAACTATATTTGGCAGAAAATTGCACATGATTAGCACAAGTTGGGGATTAGTAATAATGTCAATTCATCTAGGATTACATTTAGTAATATTGATTAGTAAATTAAATAAGAAAATGAAAGATAACACTTTTGAATATGTTTATTATTTAATCTTAATAATGATAGTTCTATTTGGTATATATAGTTTTATAAAATTAAACTTCATAAGTGATATGTTCCTATTAAATGCTTTCAAGTTTTATGATTATAATGAATCGCCTATCATATTTTATCTTAAAGTAACTTCATCAAGTTTATGTATTGCTTTAATAATATATTTTATAAATATTTTTAAATTGAAAAGAAAGAAGGAAAAATAAAATGAATAAAAAAATAATAGCTTTAATTGGTGCAGTCATAGTTATTGCAACCATAGCAATAGGATTTATGGTAATAAATGCTAATAAAAATAGCTCTGAAACAAACAACAATAATTCTAGCAATTCAACCACAAATTCTGGTATAAATGAAAATAATAATCAAAATGAAGAAAACAACAAAGAATCAAATAATAATCAAACATCTAGTAAGAAAGTTGCTATTATTTACTTTTCAGCAACTGGTACAACTGCGAGTGTTGCTGAATATATTAAAGATACAACTAATGGCGATTTATTTGAAATAGAGCCAAAAGAAAAATATACAGAAGCAGATTTAAATTATAATAACAATAATTGTAGAGCCAATAAAGAACAAAATAATTCTTCTGCACGACCAGAAATTAAAAATAATATTAATACTGATTCTTATGATGTAATTTATTTAGGTTATCCAATTTGGTGGGGAGATGCTCCAAGAATCATTTTAACATTTTTAGATAGTCATGATTTAAGTGGTAAGACAGTTATTCCATTCTGCACTTCTGGAGGATCTGGAATAGGTACAAGTGTAAGCTATTTTAAAAATAATTATGAAAATGTTAACTTTCTAGATGGTAGAAGATTAAGTACCTCAAAAAGTGAAGTAACAAACTGGGTTAATGGATTAAATTATTAATAAGAGGAGAAAATTATGAGTAAAATATTAGTTAGTTATTTTTCAGCAAGTGGTATTACAAAAGAAGTGGCAAAGAGGATAGCCAATATAGTACAAGGAGATTTATTTGAAATAGAACCTGTATGTATTTATACAAATGAAGACTTAGACTGGACAAATAAGAATAGTAGAAGTTCTATTGAAATGAATGATTTATCATCAAGACCCGAAATCAAAAATAAAGTTTCTAACATAGATAATTATGATACAGTTTTTATTGGATTCCCCGTTTGGTGGGATTTAGCACCTACAATTATCAATACATTTATTGAAGAAAATAATTTTGAAAATAAAAATATTTATGTATTTGCAACATCAGGTGGTTCTAGTGAAATAAATAGTTTTAATAATTTAAAGAACACTTATAAAAATCTAAATTTTATAAGTAGTAAAAAATTATCTATTAATATATCAGAAAACGATATAAATAATTGGATAAATATATAAAAAAGAATTAAAAATAAGTTTATTATAAAATATGTTATATTAGTACAAGCAGAAATGACATGAGAAAATACATCTAACAAATGAATATAACCAGTAACTGATGATGAGAAAATTAAACTAATTATTTAATTAACAAAGTACAATTTATTGAGCAGATTGCATTTATAATTTGTACTTTTTTGTTATAATTAAAAAAGAAAAATTGTCATTTTAAAGGAAATAATAAATATTATAAAATGATATAAAGAGGATAAAAAGACAATAAGATGTATAATAATTTTAATAGGTATTGTTGTTATATGTACAATAAGCTTATTATGTTAAATACAATTTAGGAGTGATAATATAATAAAGTTAAATATAAAAAAAGAGATTAAATGTAATATAGAAAGTTTATGGACTATTATAACTGATAATACTAATTATACTTGGAGAAGTGATTTGTCAAAGATAGAAGTAGTTGATGATAATCATTTTATCGAATATGGTAAAAATAATTATCCTACTTATTTTACTATCACTTCAAAAATTAATTTAAAAGAATATAAATTCAATATTGAAAATAGTAACATTAAAGGGAAATGGACAGGTATATTTAAAAAATTAGATAATGATAATGTTTTATTTGATTTCACAGAAGAAATAGAAACTAATAATCTTATAATGAAGTTACTTGCTAAACCATATCTAAAAAGACAGCAAAAAAAATATATCAAAGATTTGGAAAAAGAATTAAATAAATAATATAAATTAATTTTTTTACTAAATTAAACCACAAGTATGTGTAGTTTAATATTTACAAGTGTTAATATTATTCTTGAAAAGAGGAATAATAATGAATCAAGAGCGTATTGGAAAATTTATATCTGAAAAGAGGAAAGACAAAAAGATAACACAAGAACAGCTTGCTGAGAAATTAGGAGTAAGTACTAATGCTGTTAGTAAATGGGAACGAGGATTATGCTTAATGGATATGTCTTTATTAAAACCACTTAGTGAAATTTTAGAAGTAAGTGTAAACGAAATACTATCAGGTGAAAAAATAGATAATAATGATATTGAAAAAAAGAGTGAAGAAAACATAATTAATTTAACTGAATTAGTAAATTTAAAAACTATGCAGTATGGTATTATAGGTATGGCCCTTTTTTTTATGATATTAGTATTTATTTCAATTTTTAAAGATACTTCTCCTTCTGCTTTAGTCAGTTTAATTTGTGCATATAATTCTGTAACTTTTCTAAGTCGATATAGAATTAAAAAAGATAAAAGTGATTTAATTACAGGAATTTTATTTTTAATAGCTACCATTTGTAATACATTTACATTTATAATATCTTAATATAATAATCCCAATTTCTAATATTTATAATTTTATAAAAAAAGTATATAATAGATAAACATAAACTTTATAAAAAATTAATAACCATAAGGAGTAATTAATAAATGAAATCATATCTAAATAAATACATTGCTAAAATAAATGATTTACCTGAAGGGAAATTAAGTAAAGAAGATATACTAAATGCTAGTTTCTTTTTAGAAAGTAACGGTAAGTTAAATATTTATTATGCTCCTCATAATGAATATATAAATAAAAAAGCTAAAATATTAATAGTTGGTATTTGCCCAGGTTGGACTCAAACAGAAATAGCATTTAGAAGTGTCAAAGCTGATTTAAAAAATAATTTAGATACAAATGATATTTTAAAAAACTGCAAAGTAGCAGCCAGATTTGCTGGAAGTATGAGAAAAAACTTAATTATGATGTTAGAAGAACTTGAACTAACAAAATATTTAAAAATAGAATCTACTAAAGATTTATTTAGTAGTGATTGTGAATTATTACATACAACTTCTTTAATACCTTATCCAGTTTTCATTAATGAAAAAAATTATACTGGTCATACTCCAGAAATTGTTGATTCACAAGTCCTTATGAACTATGTTAAAGAACATTTTTATCAAGAATTAAATCAATTAGAAAATAAACCTTTAATTATTCCTTTAGGTAAATCTGTCGAAGATGTATTAAAATTTATGATAAAAAATAACATTATTAATAAAAAACAATGTTTATTTGGCTTCCCACATCCTTCAGGTGCCAATGGCCATCGAAAAGACCAATTTATAAATAATAAGAATAAACTACAAGAAACAATAAAAGATTACTTTAAATATTTTACAATGTAAAAAAGTTATCAAATAATAAAAGAAAAAATTTTAAAGTAGTAATTTTGATTAGAAGAATAAAATTATTATTATAAAAAGTATACAAAGATTAACTTATTAAAAGGGGTATTTAAAAGGAGGAACTTTTATGTTATCCATCAAAAATGAACAAGATAAAGTAAAAATGTTAAAATATTATCGAACTAGTGATATGTTAAATCTTTTATACTTTTTCCCAGAATTAAGTCCTATATCTGATATTGTTATTGTTGAAAGTATTGAAGATTATAAAAAAGAAAGTAATTATTTTGAAAGATTTGCTCAAAATAGAGTTGATACTTTAAAAGGAAGAAAACCTATTTTGGGAATTGAAAATTCTGGAAAAAGTAATGATTTTTATAATACGTTGTTAAAAGTAAAAGAAAAAGACCCCTTAGGAGTTTTGGTTTTATTTAATTTAAAAGATAAACCTTCTGAAAGATATGAAAGACTAGCTGGAATATCAATAGGGGTAGATTTAGGAAAAACAGTTATTATTGACGCGGTGTCCAAAGGTTTTGATGGACGAGAAGTTTCTAAAAGTATTTGTACTCATGAAAGATATATTATTCCTTGGTTTAATTTAAGATCTCTTAGTATTGAAAACTTTAAGAATTATCAAACTTTTCAAATAAGTAACGAAGAATATCAAGAAACACGAAAAGAAAGAATTAAATTTTTAAAGTCAATTGGTTTAGATCCAAATATTTTTACAAAATATGTCCCCGAGAATTATCAACCAATTCCTGATATAATATGGTTAGATATAATAAAAAAATTACTTAAAAAACTGGAAAAAAATGAAGACTTTTTAAAATCATATGGTTTTACTAATTTTGCTATCTCAGGGCATACAGAAAAAAATGCCTTTGCTCCATGGCAAATATTTGATAAAAAAAGATATACATCATATAAAAAATAAGAAAAAAAGAGTAGGTGAACATATGACTGAAGAATTTTTTGATATTTTAGATGAGTTTGGTCAAAAAACAAATAAAATAAAAGCTAGGACTTTGGTCCACCGTGACGGAGATTGGCATAAAGCTGTTCATATTTGGATAATAAATGATCAAGAAGAAATCCTTTTACAAAGAAGAAGTAAAGATAAAGATAGTGATCCTAATATGTTAGATATCTCTTGTGCAGGTCATCTTTCGGCAGGAGATTCTTCTTTAATTGGTGCTTGTCGTGAGTTAAAAGAAGAACTAAACATTGATATAGATTCCTCACAGTTGCAATTTATAACTACTTTAAAAAGAAGTCCTAAACATGATAATAATTTTGTAGATAATGAATTTGATGACATATATTTATTAAAAACAACTAAAAAAATAACTGATTTACGTTATCAAACTGAAGAAATATCTGAAATATTTTTTGTTCCTTATAAGAAATTCAAAGAAATGGTTGCCGCTAGACAACCAGATTTAGTCGATTATCCTGATGAATATCCTATAATCTTTAATTTATTGGATAAATTATTTTCTCAAAATAAAAACTGCAATTAAATGATTTGCAGTTTTTTAAACTTTACTAATTTTTAGCTTTTCAAATATTATTTTTGCACTACTTTCTGAATCTTCATTAGTTAAAAGTAAACATGTATTCGAGTCATTTACTTTTAATATATAATTATATTCCTTATTGTCATAAGAATAAAATAAATAAGTTAAACCATTTTTATTATCTTCTTCTATTATTTTTACTAAATCATCATTTGAAATCATTTTAAGATATTCTTCATATTGTTCTAAAGTTACAAAGAACCCCTTAGTTAATTTTTTATCATCTTTAGAAATTTCAAATGGGACATTAGAACTAATATCATAACCATCATTTGTGTTTAATTCTATTTTAATATTGTCTCCTGTTTCTACTTTAAAAGTAAATGATTTTGAAGTTTCACACCCACATAATAAAATACTTGCCATAAATAAACTAAAGAATAAAATTATTTGCTTCACCTTTATGCCTCCAAAAAAATTATTAATAAACTCCCAATAACATTTTATCACAATAATAAAAAAAGATTACTAATTATATAGTAACCTTCAATATTTTTAAACATATATTCGTTTCTAATTTATCTTACTATCATATCTTCATTATTTGGTCCTGTACCAATAAATTTTACAGGAACACCTAAATGATTTTCAATAACTTCAACATATCTTTTTGCATCATCTGGTAACATATCATAACTTTTTAATCCAGCAATTTCAAAGTTTGTATTTAATTCTTCATAAATTAATTCTAACTCATTTTCATGACCTAAAATATCGTCACTATATTCTTTATAAACTTTTCCTTTTAATTTATAACCTACACACAATTTTGCTTTTCCGAGTTTTCCAATTGTATCCAAGTGATTTAAAGCAAGGCCTGTTATTCCGTTAACTCTTACAGCATATTTTAAAGCCACTAAGTCAATCCAGCCACATCTTCTTGGCCTTTTTGTTGTCGCTCCATATTCATGGCCTAATTCTCTTATAGTATTTCCTATTTCATTATTTTGTTCTGTAATAAAAGGACCTTCTCCAACACGTGAAGCATAAGCTTTACAAACACCATATACATGCGTAATATCAGAAGGGCCAATCCCGCTTCCTGTTTGAATACCACCAATCGTTGGATTAGAAGAAGTTACCATCGGATAATCTCCTAAGTCCATATCTAACATCGTTGCTTGTGCTCCTTCACAAATAATATTTTTATCGTTATCTAAAGCTTCGTGCAAATAAGATACAGTATCTATTACATATGGTCGTATCATCTCTTTATACTTTAAATAATCTTTAACTATATCATCTTCTACTAATTCTTCAAAATTAAATAATTTAAATATTTTATTTTTATTTCTTATGTTTCTTTTTAATTTTCTTTCAAAATGTTCACTAAACATATCGATTACTCTTAATCCTGTACGATTAGCTTTATCCATATAACAAGGTCCTATGCCACGGATTGTTGTTCCAACCTTATCATTATCTTTTAAATACTCTTGTAACTTATCTTCCTCTATATGATAAGGAAAAATAATATGTGCTCTTGTACTTATATGTAATTTACTTAAATCAACATTATGTTTTTTTAAAACTTCTATCTCCTCAAATAAAACTTTGGGATCTATTACGACTCCATTACCAATAACTGCTTCTGTATTATCATTTAATATTCCAGATGGAATTAAATGAAACACTATTTTTTCACCATTAAATTCTACTGTATGCCCTGCATTATTTCCTCCAGTACATCTTAAAGCTATATCACTTTTGCCAGCTAAAAATGTTGAGACTTTACCTTTTCCTTCATCTCCATAATTTAATCCTAAAACCACTTCAACTTTTCCCATAAATACCTCCGTATTAATAGTAGCATATTTTTGATAAAATAAAACAATATTCTAGATAAATTAGCCCAAAAATACACAAATAGTGTAAACTACCATAACCCATTAAAAAAATTTTACATCTTATTTAACAAAACAGTTTATTATATCTTTACAAAAAATATATTTTAATTTTATTAATAATTGATGTATAATTCTATTAAGCCGACTTAGCACAGTGGTAGTGCAACGCCCTCGTAACGCGTAGGTCATTGGTTCAAATCCGATAGTCGGCGCCAGATTGATACCAAGCTCGAACTTTCTATACTTTTGTAGAAATTCGAGTTTTAATATACTTTAAATTATTGTACAATATATTCGGAGTAACTTAGCTAAATTTTATCAGGAGGTTTTAATGAACAAAGAAATAGTAAAAACAGAAATTAAGGTTAATGATAGTAAAATAAGCATAATAAGAATAGGAAATAAGGAATATATATCTTTAACTGATTTGGCAAGATATGCGGATGAAGATGATCCTAGATATCCTATACAGAACTGGATGAGAAATAAAGATGTTATTGCTTATTTAGGATTGTGGGAAAAATTAAATAATGAAGATTTCAAAGGTGTCGAATTCGACGCGTTTAAAAATGAAGCTGGCAGTAACAAATTTAAAATATCACCACAAAAGTGGATTAAAGAAACAAATGCGATAGGAATTATATCGAAATCTGGAAATAATGGTGGGACTTATGCAGTAAGTGATATTGCTTTAGAATTTGCAAGTTGGTTATCCCCAGAATTTAAATTATATGTTATTCAAGAATTTGAAAGATTAAAGAAAAATGAAGCATACCAGTATAAGCTTGATTGGTCTGCTAACAGAATGCTTGCAAAAACTAACTATCATATCCATACAGATTCTATTAAAGAAAATATTGTACCTAAATTAACTGAAAAACAAAAACAATATATTTATGCTGAAGAAGCAGATGTGTTAAATGTGGCATTATTTGGTATGACTGCCAAAGAATGGAGAGAAGAAAATCCAAATTTAAAAGGGAATATTCGCGACTATACTGATTTAAAACATTTACTAATTTTGTGTAATCTAGAAAATACCAATGCTGAACTCATTAATGATAACATTCCACAAAAAGAAAGATTAGTAAAATTAAATAATTCTGCAATTAGGCAAATGAAAATATTAGAAAATAATAAAAGCATAAAGAAACTTGAAACATTAAATAAAAATCTAATTGAAACTAAATAAGGTGTCAATTTAGTAAACACACTTGCAAATTGACAATATTAATTTGCTGAATAGGAGGTAAAATATGGCATGTGCAACTATTCATTTAGCGATTGCAAAAAAATATTTGGAAAC
>CANDCB010000008.1 GCA_947383065.1 uncultured Bacillota bacterium
TTAGGTATTTTGATGAATCAACACAGTTATCGATTGAAGAATTAGATAGTATTATAATCAAGCCATATACTGAAGTTTTAAGTGATACTAATAGTTCTTTATGTGATTATATGGATGATTCTTTGGTTGTAATGATTAATAAAGATCAGATAGACTTGGCTTATAAGAAACTATTAGAAGAAATTCATGAATATCAAGTTAATAATGATGAAAAAGATAAAAAGTATATGTTTTTATTTGATGAAGTTAAATTTAATTATGTTATGTATTTTAATAATATAGATGATGGTTTAACTAGAAATTGTTTGAAGTATCAAACACAAGAGATTGAAAATTTTAATAGTAATTTTGAATTGCTTGGGAAATATTGTGATAAGGTTCTTAAAGAGGGTAAAACAGTGGTAATAAGCCTAACAAAAGAAAGGCAATTGAAAAGTTTGGAACCTTTTTTATCGAGTTATCATATTGTTAAAAATAATAATATTATTTCCCGGGAAATAAATATAATATTTAAAAAAATTAATAAAGGGTTTGTTTTTGATAAATATGTTGTTATAGGGGAAAATGATATTGAACAGGTTAAAAGTACTGTAATTAATTATAAAAATGCTTATAAAATAGGAAAGAAAATAAAGGATTTTGGTCAGTTAAGCACAGGTGATTATGTTGTCCACAGTATGCATGGTATAGGTATTTATCAAGGAATTATTGCTTTAACAAAAAATGGTTTAAAAAAGGATTATATTCAAATTAATTATCAGGGAAATGATAAAGTTTATATTCCAGTCGAAAAAATATCAAGTATTTTTAAGTATTCTGGTAAAGAGGGAAATACTCCTAAGCTAGATAAATTAAACAGTACAAGTTGGGTTAAAAAGAAAAGGGAATTACGAAATAAAATCAAAGATATTAGCGGAGAGTTAATTAAATTATATGCAGCGCGTAGTAGTATAAAAGGTGTTTCTTTTAAAACTTATGAAGAAGAAGCAATTTTTGGAAGTGAATTTATTTATACTGAGACAGAAGATCAATTAAAAGCTATTAGAGATATTGATGATGATTTGTCTTCTGAGGTTCCAATGGATCGTTTGTTGTGTGGTGATGTTGGTTTTGGTAAAACAGAAGTGGCTTTTAGAGCAATGTTTAAAACGATAGTTAATAATAAACAAGTATTTTATTTGTGTCCTACAACTATTTTATCTAAGCAACAATATGAAAATGCTTTAGAAAGATTTAAAAATTATCCTATTGAGATAGCTTTATTGAATCGTTTTACATCAACGAAAGAGACGAAAAGAATATTAGAAGGATTAGAAAAAGGAACAATAGATTTGGTGTTTGGAACGCATCGTTTATTATCTAATGATGTAAAATTTTCAAAATTGGGGCTTTTAATTATAGATGAGGAGCAACGATTTGGGGTAACGCATAAGGAAAAAATAAAAGAATATAAAAATGATGTTAATGTCTTAACTTTATCGGCAACACCAATACCTCGAACATTAAAAATGGCTTTATCTGGATTAAGAGATTTGTCGATTATCGATACTCCACCAGTTAATCGTTATCCAGTTCAAACTTATGTAATTCAAGAAAATGATTTAATAATAAAAGATGCTATTTATAAAGAGTTAGCAAGAAGTGGACAGATATTTATTTTGTATAATAAAGTAGCTTCTATTGAAAGTAAGTTAAAACATCTTCAAGATTTAGTTCCAGAAGCAAGGATAACTTATGCACATGGACAGATGTCAAAAAGAGAATTAGAAGATGTAATGGAAGATTTTGTTAATCAAAAGTTTGATATTTTATTATGTACAACAATTATAGAAACTGGTATTGATATTAGTAATGTTAATACTTTGATAATTTATGATGCGGATAATTTTGGATTATCTCAATTGTATCAATTAAGAGGTCGTGTTGGGCGTAGTAATAGAATAGCTTACGCATATCTAATGTATGATAAAGAAAAAATGTTAAATGATATTGCTGTAAAAAGGCTTCAAGCTATTAAGGAGTTTACGGAATTAGGTAGCGGCTATAGGATAGCAATGCGAGATTTATCAATAAGAGGAGCAGGGGATTTGTTAGGTTCTGAACAGGCTGGTTTTGTTGATACAGTTGGAATTGAACTTTATATGCAGATGATTGATGAAGAAATGCGACGTATGAAGGGAGAGGAAATATTAGAAGAAGATGAAGATGTAGTAAATAGTAAGTCTTTGGTTGAAGTTGAAACACATATTAGTGATGACTATGTAAGTGATGAAGATATTAAGATTGAAATTCATAAAAAGATAAATGAAATTGATGGATATAAAAAGCTATTAATGATAAAAAATGAATTAGAAGATAGATTTGGAAAAATTAGTAAGCAATTGGAAATATATATGTATGAGGAATGGTTTGAAAAGCTAGCTTTAGAATTAGGGATTACTAACGTTCGTCAAAGCGATCGAGAAATTGAGATTGAATTACCGAAGGAAGTATCATCTAAGTTAGAAGGAGATAAATTTTTCATAAAGGCTTATAGTATAAATCCTAAGTTTAAATTGAAATATGTACATAATCAGGTTGTTATAACTTTAATTTTATTGAATCAAAAAGAACATTTTCTGTATTACATAGTTCCTCTTTTAGAAGAAGTAATTAATGAAATAAAGAAATAATTATAAGTTGATATGTTATGGAGTTTTAATGATGATAAATGATGAAATAGAAAATGGTATTAATTGTTTAGAAATAAATGATAAATATATAATAAATGATAGGATGATTGAAGGTAAGGAAGTTCTTGTTCCTATTAAAGAAGATGAAACATATAAAGCAATTGACGAACTATGTGCACAGTTAATAAGGATTAGAGATTATTTACTTGAACATAGTTCTTTGGCTTTTATGAATTCTGTTGTTTGTTCAAGTTCTCAAAAACCGATTATTGGAACACAAGCATTAGATACTTGTTATGGGATATTATTTTATAATAGAAGTAGAAAAAGTGGGATGGTTGGACATGGTATGCCTAGTGGATTGAGTGCAATATTATATGAAATGATTAAAAAAGTTAATGATGGAAGTGAACAGGAAATTGAATTTGCTTTTGTTCCAGGCTTTAGAAATGTAGATTATAATAATTTAGAGGGACTTACGGAATTGCAAAATGGCATAGTGAAATTTTGTCCTCCTAATATTAGATTTGTTCCTTTTAAAGGAGTAGTTGATACGCATTTTCATGAAAATACATTGACTTATGAATTTGCTTTTGATGTAAGAACTGGGACTTTTGTGTCAAGCGAAGTTTTTTTTGATGAAATAGATGTAAATCCAAGATTTAAAAAGAAGGGGAGTTTTGGAAGATAAAGTATATAATTTTAATATTTTGTATATTATTTCTTTTTTAGTAAAAACTAATTACTGAAATGGAGAATTTTAGGTATGAAAGATATTAATTTTATTAAAAATATAGATAATTTAGGTAGAATTGTTATACCCATGGATATAAGACGAAAGTTACAAATAAACACAGGAGATGTTTTAAGTATTACTTGTAGTGATAAAGATATAATGCTTACTAAGTATAGTTCTTTAGATAATAATATGAAGATAATAGAGATTGTAAAAAGTTTTATTGAAATAATGAATACTAAAATTATTTTAGTTAATAAGGAATGTGTTTTATATTCTAATTTAGTTAATATAGGTAGTAAATTAAATAATGATATTAAGTTATTAGTTAAAAATGGGAATAGTATAAAAAGTCAAAGTAATGAGTTTATATTTGGAGAAAATAAAGTTAATGGGATATATAATATGTTGCCAATTGTAACTAATGAAGGGGTAATTGGAAGTGTAATTGTTTTTGGGGATATTAATGAAAAAGGTTTTGAGTTGTGTTCTTTGTTGGCTAAAATAATTATGTTGGAATTAAATATTTCTTGATTTAAATATTCTTTTGTGTTAAATTAATTTTATATTTAGCGATGAAAGAAAGAGTATCTTTATAGTAATTGTTTAGAGAGATTCTGGTTGGTGAAAAGAATTCGATGAAATAAAGGGAACATGGTTCTGGAGCTGAAAGCGTTTATTCGCGTTAAGAATAAAGTGTATGATAAATTCATAAACTAAGGTGGTACCGCGGGTTTTACTCGTCCTTAGATTATGAATTTTTTTATTTAGGAGGTAAAAATATGCGAAAGTTTGAAAAGATTAGTTGGGAACAATGGCAAAAAGACATAGGTAATGATAAAAATATATATGATAGTCATGAATTGCCAAAAAGAGAAACAAAATATAGTGCAGGTTATGATTTTAGAAGTCCAATTGATTTTGTTTTACATCCTAATGAAATTAAAGTTATTCCAACAGGTGTTAAGTTTACGATGAATGATGGAGAAATGTTAATGTTGGTAGTTCGTTCTAGTATGGGGTTTAAGTATAATGTTCGGATGTGTAATCAAATTGGTATTTTTGAAAAGGATTATTATAATAATGAAAATAATGAAGGGCATGCTTATTTAAGTTTGCAAAATCATGGAGATAAAGATTATGTTGTAAAAGTTGGAGATAGAATTGCCCAAGGAATATTTACTAATTTTTTGGTAGTTGATAATGAAGAAGCCATTGATAAAAAAAGAGTTGGTGGTTTAGGAAGTACAAATAAGGAGAGATAAAGATGAAAGAAAAATATTATATAAGTACAGCTATTGCTTATACATCAGGGAAACCACATATAGGAAATACTTATGAAATAGTTTTAGCTGATGCTATTGCTAGATATAAAAGGTTACAAGGTTATGATGTTTATTTTCAGACAGGAACTGATGAACATGGAGAAAAAATAGAATTAAAAGCTAAAGAGGCGGGAATAAATGCTCAACAGTATGTTGATAAGTATGCAGGGGTTATTAAAAATATTTGGGATACGATGAATACTAGTTATGATAAATTTGTTAGGACGACTGATGAACAACATAAAAAAGTTGTGCAACATATATTTAAATATATGTATGACAAAGGGGATATATATAAGGGGGAATATAAAGGACTTTATTGTACTCCTTGCGAGTCATTTTGGACTGAGAGTCAATTGGTTTTAGGAAAATGTCCGGATTGTGGTAGAGAAGTACAACCAAAATGTGAAGAAGCTTATTTTTTTAAATTATCAAAATATCAAGATAGATTAGAAAAATATATAGAGAGTCATCCGGAGTTTATTCAACCAGCTGCTCGTAAGAATGAAATGATAAATAATTTTATTAAACCAGGATTACAAGATTTATGTGTTTCAAGAACATCATTTAAATGGGGAATACCTGTATCTTTTGATTCTAATCATGTAGTTTATGTTTGGTTAGATGCGTTATCTAATTATATTACTAATATTGGTTTTGATTTTGACTCAAGTACAGAGGAGTTTAAGTATAAATGGCCTGCTGATTTACATTTGATTGGTAAAGATATAATTAGGTTTCATACAATTTATTGGCCATGCTTTTTAATGAGTATGGATTTACCTTTACCAAAGCAGGTATTTGGTCATCCATGGCTTATTATGACTGATGGAAAGATGAGTAAATCTAAAGGTAATGTTGTATATGCTGATGACTTAGTTGAGGAGTTTGGGGTAGATGCCTTAAGATACTATTTTTTACATGAAATTCCTTTTGCGGCTGATGGATTTTTTAGTAGGGATTTATTAATAGAAAGAATTAATGGAGATTTGGTAAATATATTAGGTAATTTAGTAAATAGAACTGTTAGTATGAATTACAAGTATTTTGATGGTATTATACAAGAACATAATACTACAGAAGAAATAGATAATGAATTAATCGGTAGTGTTTTAGAACTAGGAGATAAAGTAACTCATAAGATGGATGAATTAAAAGTAGGAGAAGCATTACAAGAAATATTTGAAGTATTAAGAAAGTGTAATAAATATATAGATGATACAATGCCTTGGAGTTTAGCAAAAGATGAAAGTAAAAAGGAAAGATTAGGAACAGTTTTATATAATTTATTGGAGAGTATAAGAATTTGTAGTGTTTATTTAAATCCATTTTTAACAGAGACATCAGATAAAATATTTAAACAGTTGAATACTGATATAAATTCTATAGATAGTACACGTCTATTCGGCAAATTAGAAGTAGGAAAAAAATTAGCTGAACCTACACATTTATTTGACAGAATAGAAGTTAAATAATTTTTAGATAGAGAAATACTTACTTATGTTTTGTGTAAGTATTTTTTTATGTAAATAAATGGCTAGTATAGATTGTTGGTAATTTGGAGTTGTCAAAATTTTTGATATACTATTATTGGTGATTTTATGTTTACAGATACACATTGTCATTTATTTAAAGAGTATTATGATGATTTAGATAGTCTTTTGTTAAAGATTAGAAATAGTGGAGTTGAAAAAGTAATTAGTAATGGTTGTGATAGGCAATCAAATGAGGAAGTGCTTGGTAGTATAAAAAAATTTCCAATGGTTTATGGAGCAATTGGAATACATCCAGAGGATGTTTTAACATATAAAGAAGAAGATATAAGTTTTATAGAAAAGCATATAAATGATTCTAAGGTTTTAGCAGTAGGAGAAATAGGACTTGATTATCATTATGGAAAGGAGACGCGTGATAAGCAAATAGAATTATTTGAAAGACAGTTAAAGTTAGCCCAAGAAGTTGATAAGCCAGTAATTATTCACAGTAGAGATGCGACTGAGGATACAATAATGATTTTAAAGAAGTATCATGTAAGAGGGATTATGCATAGTTTTAGTGGCAGTTATGAAACAGCTTGTATTTATATAAAAATGGGATTTTTATTAGGGATTAATGGGGTTGTAACTTTTAAGAATTGTAATTTAAAGGATGTATTAGCTAAAATTGATTTAAAAAATATTGTATTAGAGACTGATTCACCTTATTTGACTCCTGTTCCTTATAGAGGAGAAGTAAATGATTCGTCGCATATTATTGATATTGCTAAATATATTTGTCAATTAAAAGGGATTTCGATGAATGATTTAGCTATGGTAACTAATGACAATATTAATAGGGTTTTTGACAAATAAGTTATAACGTGTTAAGATAAATTTTATCTTTTTGAGGTGAAATTTATGAATAAATTGAACTGGATAAAGATGGGGTTAAAATTGGTTAAATTAACTTTTATGGTTTTATTAGTTTGTTTGTTGCAGTCTAATATAAATGATAAAAGTTTAAAAAGTGAAGAAAAAGTTGATTTGAAGATGACTTTAGGTGTTATTGCTAATCTTGAAAAGGAAAAGGAAGAAAAACCGCGTGAAGTTATTGTAAAAGAAAATGTAAAAAATGCCGTTTCTAAGGGGAAACTTCAAGGAGATTTAACTGGTTATGCCGCAGATTGTCCATTATGTAATGGAACGCTTGCTTGTAAGTCTTCATATAAAGTATATAAAAATGGGGTTATTACTTATCCTGATAAAACTTATGGTAATGTTAGGATTGTTGCATCTTCTAAGTCATTAGCTTGTGGTAGTATTATTAGGTTTAATGCAAAAGGTATTTCGAGTGAGCCAGTGTTGGCTATTGTTTTGGATCGTGGAGTTAGAGGACAAAATATTGATTTATTGATGCCAACTGAAGATGCAGCAAGAAAAAAAGTTGGTCGTAAAAAAATTACATATGATGTTATAAGAAATGGTTGGTAAAGGTGTGTGTAAAATAAGTGGGTGAATTTAAACATAAACATAGTCTCGGGCAAAACTTTTTAAAAGATAAAAGTGTTTTGGCTAAGATTATAGATAGTGTTGATGTAAAAGAGCATGATTTGATAATTGAGATTGGACCAGGACAAGGAGCATTAACTAAGTTTTTAAAATTGTTTAAAGCTAATTTAAGATGTTATGAAGTTGATGAACGAGTTAAAAAGTATTTAGGACCTTATGAAGATGAGAAAACTAAAATAATTTATAATGACTTTTTAAAAGTTGATTTAAAAGAAGAAATAAAAGATATTAAGTATGATGATTTATATATAATTGCTAATTTACCTTATTATATAACTACGCCAATAATAGAAAAGATTATTAAGGAAAAGATAAAGGTAAAAGCAATGGTTTTAATGGTTCAAAATGAAGTTGCTGATAGATTAAGTGCGGATCCTGGGACGAAAGATTATGGAGCTTTTACGGTATATTTAAATTATTATTATGATGTAGAGAAATTGTTTTTTGTTAGTAGAAAGTCATTTAATCCAGTTCCTAATGTAGATAGTGCTGTTATTAAAATGATGCCAAAATTAGAAAAATTTGAATTAAGTGATGAAAAATTATTTTTTAGATTAGTTAAAGATTCGTTTAGAATGAAAAGAAAAAATATTAAAAATAATTTAAAAAATTATGATTTATATAAAATTAGTAGTGTTTTAAAGAAATATAATTTAGATTTAACTAATAGAGCTGAAGATATTCCACTAAATTGTTTTATGGAGATATCTAATATATTAAATAAATAAAAACAACTATAAGCGGTATTACTTAAATATAGTTGTTTTTTATGTTATAATTATTTATAAGAGAAAGAGGTTTGTATGATGAGAAATTTAACTGTAAAAAGAGAGAAATCTTTTGTTGCTTCATTAATGAATGTAGGTATTTATATTGTTGATGAAAGTAGTAGTGAGATAAAAATTAAAAAAATGCCTTGTAGGAAGTTAGGTTTTGTAAAAAATAATAGTGAGGAGACTTTTAGTATTCCTAATGAAGAAGTAAAAATATTTGCTATTATTGATACTCTAAGTAAAGAGTATTGTAATGATATGATAGTTCTTCCTGCTGGAGATGAAGATGTAAAAATTAGTGGTAAAAATAAATTTTCACCTTTTAAAGGTAATCCGTTTGTTTTTCATAAAGATAAATAAATATTAGGAAATTAATTTAGATTCATCTTTTATAAGTTCAAGACCATTAACGGCTTGAACTTTTGTTATTGTATAATTATTTTTAAAGATATCTTTTAGTTTGTTATAGGCTTTTTCTTGAGTTATTTCATTTTTGTAAATACCAATTATTGATGAGCCACTACCAGTTAGCATAGCATTTATTGCATAGGTAGTTTTTATTATGTTAATTAGTTCTTTTATGTTGTTTTCTAAGATTATATGAAAGTCATTATAGCCTATTTGTGGTGTTACTGTTTTGTAGTTATAATTAACTAATTTATCAAATAAGGTAAACATTTCTTGGGTACTATGTTTAATATTAGGATTTAAGATTATATAGTATTTGTATGGATTAGACCATTTTTTTATAATTTCACCACAGCCTTTAACTTCACATGATCCTCCTACTAAGCAAAAAGGAACATCACAGGAAGTTTTATAACTTAATATGTTTAATTCTTCAGCTGTTAGATTTGTATTGAATATATAATTTAGAGCATATATTATACCTGCAGCGTCAGTACTTTCACCACCAAGTCCAGCCATAGTAGGAATATTTTTAATAATATGAATTTCTAATCCGGTGTTTATTTTAGTATATTCTAAAAAGAGTTTAGCTGCTTTAAAGACACTATTTTTTTCATTTGTCGGGATTTCAGGATTATTACAAGTTATTTTTATTGATGAAGTAGTTTTTTTAATATATAGATAGTCATATAATGAGACACTTTGATTTAGCATGTGCATTAAATGATATTTTCTATTATCAATACCTATTATGTTTAGAAATAAGTTTATTTTAGCGGGACATTTTACAATTATTTTTTCCATATACATCACTTTTCTATTATATCATAATTATTTTATTAGGTATAAAACAAGAGTTAAAGTCATATCTTTAGTTAAGGTGATAAAATGGAATTTAAGGTAGGCGATTATGTAACTAGAAATAGCTATAATAATGATATTGTCTTTGTTATTTTGGATATTGTAGATGGGGAAGCTATTTTAAAAGGTTTTGATTTACGCTTAATTGCAAATAGTCCTTTAACGGATTTAGCTTTATGTGATGAGAGTAGAAAAAAAGATGAATTTATGGATGAATTATTTAGAGAAGAAATATTAGATAAGAAAGATAGAGATGATTTTTTTTATTTGCCCCCGAAGATACTTCATCTTGACGGGGATAAAGATTATTTAGAGAAGTGTTTACAATTTTATAAAAATAATAGAGTAATGGCTTATGGAAAGACGATTAGAGAAACAGAACTAGATAAGAATGTTTATAAATTATTAGAGGAAGTTAATCCAGATATATTAATAATTACGGGACATGATGCTTATTATAAAAAAAATAGTGATAAAACAGATTTAAAGAATTATAAAAATTCTTTCCATTTTATTAAGGCAGTAAGAGAAGCAAGGCGTTATGAGAAAAGTCATGAAAAGTTGTTAATAATTGCGGGAGCTTGTCAAAGTGATTATGAAGAATTGATTAAAGCAGGTGCTGATTTTGCGAGTAGTCCAAAAAGAGTTAATATTCATGCTTTAGATCCAGCTATAATTGCTACTACTGTATCTTTAACAGAGAAAAATAAAGAAATAAATGTTATTGAGTTATTAGAAAAAACTAAATATGGAAAAGATGGTATGGGTGGTTTGATAGTTAATGGTTTAATGTATGTGGGGTATCCTAGATGAGAACGATATATGAAGCTAAAGAATTTATTAATGAAAACTATGGTAAAAGAGCGATTATAAAAGTTGTAGGAATTAGAAATAAAACGGAGATGTTTGAAGGTATTATTAGTGAATGCTATAGTAATATATTTATTTTAAGTACTAAGATGGGGAAAAAAAGTTTTTCTTATTCTGATGTATTAGTTGGAAATATTAAAGTAACTATTAAATAAAAATAATTTATTTTAAGAATATATTAATGAATATGTAATATATTTTGTATTTTAATGTAATAATTTATATATTTAGTGATTATTTAATAAATTTATTTAAGTTATACGAGGTTTCTTATAAAATAGTTCTTGATTTTATTGGAAATTTGCTATAAACTTAAAATAGGTTGAAACTTGATAAAGAGTAGTAAACTTGGGAGGAGTGTTAATACATGAAAATTACAAAAGTAGTTCTTCGCAATAAAGAAAAAGAAGATTCTCGTATGAAAGCAATAGATCGGAAGAGCGTCGTGTAGGGAAAGAGTGTGACGTCTTGGGGGG
>CANDCB010000009.1 GCA_947383065.1 uncultured Bacillota bacterium
TAAGTAGTAATATAAGTGACAATAGTACAATGATTATTATAAGATATGAAGATGATACAGTATATTGTTTTGACTATAGAACTGGTGTCAAAATAGCATCTTCTAAAAGTAAAGAAAAGGTTAATATTATTGATTTCATGAATGACTATATAAAAACGACTTATAATGACACATTTGATATGAGTTATATGAATAAGTACAAAAATGCTCAATCTCTAATTGAAAAATTAGAAGAAAATTCTTTGGAAAAAGCTCTTGATAAAGAAGAAAAAACTAGTGAAAAAGAATATATTATGAATTATGATCCTCTTAAAGAATCTTACGAAGTCTATGAAATCAAAAGTTATATTAAAAATGAGTTAGTTGATGATATCATAAATAAAAAATTATCAATAAATGATAATATCTACAAAAGTAATCAATTAATGGATTTTTATAAAACTGATACAGAAAGTAAATTAGCCACTAAAAAAATAAATGGTTTCTATATATTTATATCATTAACTGGAATTTTAATAGTATTATTCTTATTCTTAGCAGGTATTTTCTTTAAATTGAAGAATAAAAATAAAATTTTAAATATTATAAATAAATAAAATGA
This sequence comes from uncultured Bacillota bacterium, assembly GCA_947383065.1. The sequence continues at coordinate 602 of CANDCB010000009.1, forward strand.
TAGAACCTCGTTTCTTTTGACGAAAAATAAGCGAGGTTTTTAAATTGTAAAAAATATTTTAATAAGATTAATTATATAAAATTATAAAGATTAAATAAAAATTTTTAATAAATTTGACTTAGTAAATTAAGAAAATCATGATATAATTGGTATTGTTAGATTGGATATGTGATAATTATGAATTTTTTAGAAAAATTTGGTATTAAAATAGACAATCAAGAATTACTATTAGAAGCCTTAACGCATTCTTCTTTTTCCAATGAACATCAAGTCAAAAATTATGAAAGATTAGAATTCTTAGGGGATGCAGTTTTACAAATTTTAATAAGCGATTATTTGTATAAAAATATGGATTTATCAGAAGGACAAATGAGTAAAACTCGTGCTTCTTATGTATGTGAGTCCGCTTGTGCTAAATATGCAGAAGTTATTAATTTTCGTCCTTATATTAGAGTTGGTCATGGTCAACTTAATAATATAAATGATACGATTATAGCCGATATTTTTGAAAGTATTATGGGATGTGTTTATTTAGACCAAGGATTAGAAGTAGCGAAATCACTATTTAATCAGGTAATAATACCTTGTATAGAAAATCACAATATCTTTTTAGGTGATTATAAAAGTAAACTACAAGAATTAGTTCAAACAACCAAAGAATCTTTAGAATATCGTTTAATAAATGAAGAAGGTCCAGCCCACGATAAAGTTTTTGAAGTGGCCGTAATAATTGATGGTATTGTTTACGGTAAAGGAATTGGCAAGTCTAAAAAGGAGGCAGAGCAAAGAGCTGCTGCTGACGCCTATAATAAACAAGCAAGTCTTTAGGATGTGGTAATATGTATTTAAAAAGTATTAGAATAAATGGTTTTAAATCATTTGCAGAAAAAATAGAATTAGACATTGACCGCGGGATTACTGGAATAGTTGGCCCTAATGGGTCTGGCAAAAGTAATATAGTAGATGCAGTTAAATGGGTTTTAGGTGAACAATCTGTAAAAGCTTTACGTGGTGATACTTCTATGATTGATGTTATCTTTGCTGGTTCTAAATCACGAAGTGAAGCTAAAAGAGCAAGTGTTAGCTTAATATTCGATAATACAGATCATTATTTAAATAGTGAATTTAATGAAATAGAAATTAAAAGAGTTGTATACAAAACTGGTGAAAGCGAATATTTTATAAATAATGTTAAAGTAAGATTAAAAGATATAATTGACTTGTTTTTAGATAGTGGAGCAGGAAAAGAATCATATAATATAATTTCTCAAGGTGCTGTAGCAGATATTATAAATAGTAAGCCAGAAGAAAGAAGGGTTATTTTCGAAGAAGCAGCTGGGGTTTTAAAATATAAAAAACGTAAAGAAGAATCATTTAGAAAGCTCAGTAAAACAAATGAAAATTTAGCTAGAGTTAATTTACTTATTGATGAACTTTTAAAAACTTTAACACCACTTTCTGAACAATGTGCTAAAGCTCGAAAATATCTAGAATTTAAAGCTGAATTACAGAATATAGAAATTGCTTTAATTGCTAATGACATAGAAACTTTAAATGAAGAATATGTTAAAGTTAAAAATCATATTACTCAATTAACATCTGAAATTGAAGAACTAAATTTATCAAATACACACGAGAGCTCTAAAGTTGAGGAACTTAAACTTAATAGCCTGAAATTAGATAATGAAATCGAAATTAGCAGCGAGAAAATATTTAACTTTACAACAGAATTAGCTGATTTACAAAGTAAAAAACAAATTATGATGGAACGCCAAAAATATGAAGTTGATGATTCTAAATTAGAAATGAATATGCTATCTTTAAAAGAAGAAGTTCTAAAAATAAATAACGATATTGAAACTTTTCTTAAAGAGATTAATGAGTTAAAAAGAAGTTTAGAAATAAAACAATTAAGAAACATAGAAATACAGAATCTTAATGATAACAAAAAAAATAAGAAAAACAGCTTAATAAACAAAATAAATGAAATAAATAAAAATATAATGAATTTAAATAATAAAGTTGATATCATAAAAGAGAATATTAAAAACGACTCTAAATTACCATATAGTGTAAAAAATATTCTTAATAATATCCGATTGACAGGAATTCATGGAATTCTTGGAAAGCTAATTGAAATACCTGAAAAGTTTTTAATAGCTATTGAAACTAGTCTAGGTGCTAATAGCAACGTAATAGTTGTTGATAATGAAATCTCTGCCAAAGAAGCAATTAATTACTTAAAAGAGAATAAGCTTGGACGAGCAACTTTTTTCCCAATTTCAATAATTAAATCGCGTAATGTATTATATGAAGATTTAAATAAAATAAAAGATATAGAAGGTTTTATTGGCACAGGAGACACATTAGTTAAATATAATGAAAAATATAAAAATATTATTATGAATCAACTTGGTAATGTAATAGTAGTTGACACTATTGAAACCTTAAATAAAATTGGCAAAATATTACAATATAAATATAAAATTGTAACTCTTGAAGGCGAAATTCAATATGCAGGTGGTTCTATTACAGGTGGAACTTTAAAAAATAGTAGTAGCTTTTTACAAGATAAACATGAACTAGAAAATTTAAGCAAGACTTTAAATGACGAAAAATTAAATTTAAATATCACGGAAAGTAATTTAAATAATTTGAATAGTGAAATAGAAACTAATTCTAAAGAACTAGAATGTTTAAATAGAGATATAATAAAATTATCAGAACAATTAAATATTAAAAATGAAAATTTAGAGAATTTAAAAAATTTAAGTTTAATAAAATCTAATGAGTTAGAAGGATTACAAAATAAAGTAGAAAATACCTTAGATAAAGAATTGGAAAATATAGTCAACGAATATTATGAAAAATTAGCATTGAAAGACCAAGAAACTAAAAAGTTAGAAAGTATAAAGAAAGCGAAATCTGATTTAAATACCGAAATTACAACTCTAGAAAAAACTTATCGTGATATTAATAGCCGAATAACATCGAAACAAAATGATCTTAAATTAGAAGAAATTAAATTAGGAAAAATGGATGTTAAATTAGATAATTTATTACTTTTTTTAAACGAGAATTATAGTTTAACCTATGAAAAAGCCCATCATGAATATAGCCTTGATGTCGATGCTGAAACAGCAAGAATAACTGTAAATAATTTAAAAGCTAAAATCAAAACATTAGGTGATGTTAATACTGGAAGTATAATGGAATATGAAAGATTAAATGAAAGATATGAGTTTTTAACCACTCAAAAAAATGATTTAGAAGGAGCAGTTACAAGCTTACTTAATGTTATTTCAGAGATGGATGAATTAATGAAGGTAAAGTTTATAGAAACATTTAATAAAATTAGTATAGAATTTAAATCAGTATATAAAAAGTTATTTAAAGGTGGAGAAGGAATATTAGAACTTACAAATCCTGAAGATATTTTAAATACAGGAGTCGAGATATCCGCTTTACCTCCTGGGAAAAAACTAAATTCTATAGCATTACTATCTGGAGGCGAAAAAACTTTAACAGCTATAGCTTTATTATTTGCTATATTAAATGTAAAACCAGTTCCTTTTGTTATTTTAGACGAGGTTGAAGCAGCATTAGATGAAGCCAATGTTGATGCTTTTGGAAATTATTTGTTATCATGTAAAGAAAAAAGTCAATTTATTATTATTACCCATAAAAAAAGAACAATGGAATACACAGATGCTTTATATGGTGTAACAATGCAAGAAGGCGGAGTCTCAAAATTAGTGAGTGTTAAATTAGAAGGATGATAAAAATCATTCTTTTTTTGAATTTAAAAAAGGATATAGCTAAGTAAGGTGTAATAATTATAAGTAGAGGGTAATATAATTCGACATTAAAGTAACTCATCAGATGGTATTATACCTTTGGTGATAAAAAATGAAAAAAACTTTAATAATTATATTATGTGCAATTTCATTAGGAGGAGGAATAGCCTTTTATTTATTTAATAAAGTAGTAATTGCCAAAGTTGAAGACGAAATTACAGTTAACGCATTTCAAATCGGAGCTTTTACTAATTATGATAATGCTTTAAAAGTTGCTGATCGAAACAATGGAATTGTTGTAAATGATCACGATATTTATCGAGTATATGTTGCTATATTAAATGATACTGAAGCAATAGATAAACTAAAAAATTATTATGAAGAAATTGGTCTAAATTATTATTTAAAAAAAATTCCTGTAGATTCTAATTATATTGAAAGTATAAAAAATGCTCAAGAATTATTAAAAAAAAGTAGCACAGATACATATGTCGTTTTAAATAGTGAGATGTTACAAAAATATAAGGAGATGTTTTAAATGTAATGGGGTATTTAATAAAAGATTTACCAAAATCAGAACGACCACGAGAAAGATTCAAAAAATACGGAGCTAGTGCTTTAAGTGATGAAGAACTCATAAGTATTTTAATAAGAACAGGTACTTCTAATATATCTGTAAGAGACGTTAGTCTTAATTTACTTAAAGAAATAAATATAAGTGAATTAAATAATATAAGCTATAAAACCTTGAATAATATAAAAGGAATTGGCGAAGTTAAAGCCATGACATTATTATGTGCTGTTGAACTAGGAAAAAGAGCCCTTAATGAAGTTCAAAATATTTCTAAAATAAAAACAGCTAATGATGTTTACCAACTAGCAAAAGTTGAAATGGAAAATAATTTACAAGAAAGATTTATGACTATTTATTTAAATAGTAATAATAATGTAATTTTTAAAAAAGTTTTATTTATTGGAACAGTTAATGAAAGTAGAATAAATCCTCGTGATATCTTTAGAGAAGCTGTAAAGAATAATGCAACTAAAATAATTTTAGTTCATAACCATCCCACAGGAAATGTAAATCCAAGTAAATCAGATCTTTATTTAACGCAAGAATTGTCAAAATTAGGTGAAATGTTAAGTATTACTGTTTTAGATCATATTATTATTGGGAAGAATAACTATTATAGTATTAAAGAAAGATATGGTGATTTATTTGTATCGTAGAAAAGTGTTATTAAATAAAATTTTTACAATCTTAATCGTTTTAACAACTATATTAGGAAGTGGTTATTTTATAAGTTATTTTAAATACAATGATTATGATTTAATTGAATTAGAATCCTTAAAAGAACAAAATAAACTTTTAGAAGATAAACTCTCAGCATTTAATGAATTATATAATGATAATTATATTATTGGTAAAGTTATAATAAGAAATATTCATGATTTTTATAATGAAATAGTTATTAATTTAGGAACCGATAATTTAGTTCAAGAAGGTGATGCTGTTTTAAATAATGAAGGATTAATTGGAGTTGTTTATAAAGTAGATAAGAATAAATCTTTTGTAAAACTTTTAAGTGGAGATTACAATGTTTCGGTAAAAGTTAAGGATACTTATGGCAACCTAAATAAAGGAAAAATATCATTACTTGATAAATATAGTAATTTAAATATTGGAGATAAAGTTTACACATCGGGATATAGTGAAATGCCAGAAGGAATTTATATCGGAGAAATAGAGAAAATAGATAGTGATAACGAAGAATTAGGGCAAATAGCTAAAATAAAATTACTTGATAATAAAAATCTAAATTACATTGCCGTATTTACGAGGTCAAAATGATTTATTTAGGATTAACTTTAGACTTATTTATTTCTCAAATGTTACCAATAAACTCTTATTTTTTTGTAGCTAATCTTGATAAGAATAAATTACCCTCTATAATTATTTCTAGTATTTTACTAGACATTATATTTCATAAATTTACTTATAATTTATTAATAACTTTAATTCTATATATCTTAATTAAATTAGTCAATCATTTTAAAAAATATGAATATATAAAAAATTTGTTTTTATATATAATATATTTTAATATTACTTATCTTTTATTTGGCTATTCTTCTAATTATTTAACTTCTTTTTTTACAGGATTAATCCTTCAAACTATATATTTATTTTGGCTTAAAAAAGTCTTTATTAACTAGTTTAGTAGACATAAACTTGTTTTTTTTTCATATTATTAAGTGGTGATAATATGAAAGAAAGCAAATATTACAAAAAGCAGCTTAAAAAAAATAAAAATTTAAATTATAATTACAATAGATTAATTAGTAAATTTTTGATTTCAATTATTATCGTTTTAAGTACTCTTATAATTACTAATTTCAATAAAGATTTAAAAGATAAATATATTGCTAATTTTTTAGAATATAATATTAATTTTAATTCTATTAATAAAATTTATAAAAAATATATGGGAACTTTTAAAGAAAGTAATAATGATAAAACAGATAGTACAATTAACGTTTCTAATAACAGCAATGATATAAACAATTTACCTCGTAAAGAAAATAATGGTTCTTATGAAATTGAAGTAGGGCTAGATTATCCTGTGACGTTTCAAGCTTCAGGCATAATTGTTTATATTGGTGATAAAGACGATTTAAAAAATACAGTTATAGTACAAGGAAACGATGGAATAGACATTTGGTATAGTAATATAATAAATAATGATTATAGCTTATATGATTATGTAAGTAAAGGAAATATTTTAGGTACTACAAATAAAGATACTTTGATTCTTTCAATTTTAAAAGATGGTCAAAAACTATCTTATGATGAATATTTTTAAAAAAATTAAGATAGATTTTAGTACATATTTCCTTCTTTTAATTGCTTTGTTTGCTGGTTATATAAAAAATGCTTTTATAATTTTATTAATTATTTTAATCCATGAATTTGGTCATGTTTTTTTCTTTTTACTTTTTGATATCAATATTGAAAATATTGTCATATATCCTTATGGTGGAGTTACAAATGTTAATAAAAAATTACATGAGCGCATTTATAAAGATATTTTAATAAGTTTAGGCGGAATAACTTTTCAATTAATATTGTTAATATTATTTAAAATTTTATATTTCAAAAGTATTATTGCTTTAACTACTTTTAATATGTTTATGACTTATAATTCTAGTATTATAATATTTAACTTGATTCCTATTATTCCATTAGATGGAAGTAAATTATTTTTTGCGATTTTTAGTAAATTTTTCTCTTTTAAAAATAGCTATATTCTTATGATTATCACGGGATTAATTAGCTTAATTTTATTTATATTATATAATTTTGTATATAAATTAAATGATTTGATTTTATATACTTATTTAATGTATAAGTTAATTGAAATTATTAAAGAATTTAAATATATAATGAATAAATTTTATTTAGAGAGAATAATGTATAGCCATTATTATAATGAAATAATTAACAATATATCAAAAATTGATAAAATCAGAATTGATAAATATTATTACTTTAAAGATAATAATCGTTTCATCAATGAAAAAGAATATATAAAAAAAGTTAAATATTAAATCATAAATAATATCCCAAATAAAAGTAAAAATTGAAAAATTAATAATTTTAATAGCAACCTAAATAATTTTTAGAAAATAAGTATATACATAAGTGTTTGACTTTAGAAACTATCTTTGTTATAATCTTGTTGTTTTGAAAGCTTCATTCAAAACCGCACTAAAAAGGTTTAAGTACTTGAAGTCACCTCAAGGGCGCGTCTTAAAATTATAAGGAGGTATGAAAATGAAAGCTATATTTGTTACTGGCGGGAAACAATATTATGTTTCTGAAGGCGAAACTATTTATGTTGAAAAATTAGACAAAGAAGTAGGTTCTGAAGTAGAATTTACAGAAGTTTTATATGTAGATGGTGTTGCAGGAACTCCAGTAGTAGACGGTGCAAAAGTTATTTGTTCTGTAGAAAAACAAGGAAAACAAAAAAAAGTAGTTGTTTTCAAATACAGACCTAAGAAAAAATTCCGTAATAAACAAGGCCATAGACAACCATATACTAAACTAACAGTTAAGAAAATTGTTAAATAATATGGTTAAAATTAACATAAAAAAAAATAATGATTTAGTTTATGAAATTGTTATAAAAGGTCATTCTGGTTACAATGAAAGAGGCAAAGATATTGTTTGTGCTGCAATAAGCACAATGGCAATAACTTCTGTTAATAATATTTTAACTTTGGATGATTCAATTAGTTACGAAGTTAACTCTGGTTTTTTAAAAATTAGAGTATTAAAAGATACTGATATAAATCAAAAATTGTTAAATAATTTAATAAAAATGTTTAAAGAGTTAAAAGATCAGTATCCTAAAAATATTGAGATTAGAAATGAGGATTAAATGATGAAATTTTTAAGTTTAAATATCCAATTATTCGCTCACGTTAAAGCTCAAGGATCTACTCAAAATGGTAGAGATTCTAGAGGTCGTAGATTAGGTGCTAAAGCAGCTGATGGACAAACTGTTTCTGCAGGTAGTATTTTATACCGTCAAAGAGGAACTAAGATTTATCCAGGAGTAAATGTTGGAATGGGTAAAGATCATACTTTATTTGCTAAAGTTTCTGGCATAGTTAAATATGAAAGACTAGGTAGAGACAAGAAAAAAGTAAGTGTTTATGAAGCTTAATAATTAAGACCTTTTAAAAGGTCTTTTTATTTGATACAATTAATTTGTTGAACTGTATAGTATTAAAAAAAATACTAGAATTAAGAGGTGATTAACTTGTTTGTTGATGAAGTTATAATAAAAATAATAGCAGGCAAAGGTGGCGATGGCTGTACATCTTTTAGACGAGAAAAATTTATTCCTTTAGGTGGACCAAATGGTGGAAATGGTGGCAAAGGGTCTGATATTATATTTGTCGTAGAAAAAGGTCTAAAAACACTTGTTGATTTAAAATACAAAAAAATAATAAAAGGTGATAAAGGTATAAATGGCAAAGGCTCAAATAAACATGGTGCAAAAGCCGAAGATATTTATGTTAAAGTTCCTTTGGGAACGACTTTAATTGATGAAGAAACAGGTTTAGTTATCTGTGATTTAGTTCATGAAAATGATTCTTTTATTGTATGCCATGGAGGCCGCGGAGGACGTGGTAATAAAGCTTTTGCAACGCAAGAAAATCCTGCTCCTAAAATGAGTGAATATGGAGAACCAGGTGAAGAAAGAATTGTAAAATGTGAACTTAAAGTTTTAGCAGATGTTGGCTTAGTTGGTATGCCATCAGTAGGCAAAAGCACAATTTTATCTTTAATAAGTGGTGCTAATCCTAAAATAGCAGCTTATCATTTTACTACTTTAAGTCCGAATTTAGGCGTTGTAAAATTAAAAGACAATAGAATATTCGTAATGGCTGATCTACCAGGCTTAATTGAAGGTGCCTCAACTGGCGCTGGCTTAGGCGAAAGGTTTTTAAAACATGCAATGCGTACTAAAGCGCTAGCTCATGTAATAGATATGGGAGCTTTTGAAGGGCGAAATCCAATTGAGGATTATCAAGCTATTCGCCAAGAGATTGAAAATTATAGTGACATTTTAGCACGTAAACCTGAAATTATTATTGCTAATAAAATGGACTTGCCAAATTTCGAAAGTAATTTAAAAGAATTTAAAAAGGCTTTTCCTAATCTAGAAATCATTCCGATATCTGCTCTTAATAGAACAGGAATTAATGAAATGGTGATAAAAATGGCCGACAAAGTAGAAAAGATTGAAGCTGAACCTTTATATGAAGAAAATAAATATGAAAGTCATGTTATATATAAATTTAAAAATGAAAAACCTTATACCATTACAAGAGATGAAGAAGGTGTTTGGATTATTAAAGGAGAAGAAATTGAAAAATTATTAAAAATGACTAAATTTCAAGAAGATGAATCTGTTAGAAGATTTGCTCGTAAACTTCGTGGCATGGGAGTTGATGAAGAACTAGAAAACTTAGGAGCCGAAAAAGGTGATGATGTTCAAATACTTGATTTTATGTTTACATTTAAAGAATAATAATAAAAAAAATTTGAATAAAAAATTAGTAACATTAACTTTTAAAAGTTAATTGAAAGGAAAGTAAAGATGAAGTATGATGTTGTAATAATAGGTGCTGGTCCAGCTGGATTATTTAGTGCTTATGAGTTAATTACAAAAAATGAAAACTTAAAAGTAGCAATTTTAGACAAAGGATTTAGAGTAAAAAATAGAATTTGCCCTATGAATAAAAATGGAATTCCTTGTCAAAACTGTAATCCTTGTGCAATTTTAGCTGGATATGGTGGGGCTGGAACTTTTAGCGATGGAAAATTAAATTTTATCCCTCGCTTAGGTAAAAGTGATTTAACAAAGTACATGCCTGAAAGCGAAGCTTATAAATTAATTGATGAAACAGAAAAAATTTTTAATAAGTTTAACATGGATGCAGAAGTATATCCTAGTAATATGAAAGAAGCCTTAGAAATAAAAAAACAAGTAGCTATTAGAGGGGCAAAGTTATTATTAATAAAACAAAAACATTTAGGAAGTGATCACTTGCCAGATTATATTGATGGTATTTGTGATTATCTAGAAAAAAAAGGAGTAACTTTAATTGATCGAGCAGATGTTACTGAGATCGGAAGAGCGTCGTGTAGGGAAAGAGTGTGACGTGTTG
>CANDCB010000010.1 GCA_947383065.1 uncultured Bacillota bacterium
CCCCCCCACGACGTCACACTCTTTCCCTACACGACGCTCTTCCGATCTTACTATTTTATATAAAGACATATAATCAATACTTTTAGAATGTCCAATATACACTTTCTTCATAGCTTCTCCTTCTATAAATAAAAATTTTTATATATCATAATGAAATTTCACTTGTACACTTCTTTTATTTATTTCATTTAATTCATCTATAAAAACTACCTTTCCACCCATTTTTTCATAAAACTTTCTTGACTCCAAATTATAAAAATTACAAGATATAAAAAACTTTTTTAAACCTTTTCTTTTTAAATTATCCTTTGCTAATTCTAAAGCCATCTTTCCTATCCCTTTTCTTTGATAATCTTTTAAAATATATAAAAGCCCTACTTCTCCTTCATAGTCTTCAAATTTTCGATAAGGCTCACCACAACTCATAAAACCAACAATCATATCATCAACAAAAATACTATATAAATCTACTTTATCATTTTCTAAAATCTTCATTAATACATGTTTTTCTTTTTCTTCATCAAACCTATCTATTTCTTCATCATTATAAACGCCTCGTAAATTAGTATTCCAAACATTCTTTTTTATCTTAACCAAAGTATCTAATTCACTTATTTCTGCTAGCTTAAATAAAACATTCATTATATCACCTATCAAAAATTTCTAATACTTCCTTAAACTTTTCATTATTTTGCGGATTACTTGCCGCTGCTTTATGTCCTTTACCTCCAAAATAAACAGCAATCTTAGATACATCTATGTCTTTAACTGAACGATAAGAAACTGTTTCCGTATCAAGCATAATCATTCCTACTGCATCTATATTATTTACATTATCTTTAATAATAACCTCATTAATATCATTTCTATATTTATAATAACATTTAACATAACCAATCTTATAAGTGAGACTATCTACTTCTAAAGTATATAATTTCATTCCATTTAAAATATCTTCTACATCTTTTTTTAACCTATAATTAAAATCTTCTATTATCTTTAATTCTTCATCATTAAAATTAATCCCCGAATCCATTTTAACAATTCTTACAATTCTTTTTATATATTCTTCAAAACCTAACACTTCAAAAATTATATGTAAATCTCTTGCTTTTAAATTATTATTTTTCTTCCACTCCCAAGTATCATATTGTCTAGTTAATTCAACTAATTCTTTTAAAGTCTCATTATCTTCTAAAAAGCCATTTGTAGTTAAATAATCATAAAACAAACTAGTTCCTGAAACTTTACCTTTTTCATTTTCTACAATAATATTAACAAAATCATATTTATCATTGCCTTCTTCAATTTCTGATTTATGATGATCAAGTATTATAAATTTATCTATTAATCTATAATCTTCACTTATCTCTTTTAATAAAGGCTCTTTAACACATATATCAGTTACAAATATATAATCATAATTATAAATTGATCCATCTTTAATTTTCTCACTAACTTTATCATTAACTTCAAAAGTTTTAACAGTTACATAATCAAAATCTGAAAAAGCCTTATAAGCTAAAATAATACTTCCCATTCCATCAATATCTTGTTCATGTGTAAATAATAATACTTTCATCTCTTAACCTCCATTTTTCATTAAAAACCTTGTTTCTGTCTTTAATACTACACAAAAGCCTAAACGCTTATACAATTTCAATGCTTTTTCATTATTTTTATAAACCCATAAATAAACAACATTATGTCGTTTTAAAATATCTGAAATAATATCTGTTCCAATTCCCATATTACGATATTTTTCTTCTAAATAAATCTCGTCCAATAATTTACCGTCTTCATAATTACTAAGTAACAAACAACCAGCTTCTTGATTATCAACCATAATTATTTTATAATTTCCAATATTTTTAACAACATTATCTTTTACATAATCATTTATTTTTTTAATTTCTTCTGCCGATAAATTATAAGAGTATTCTAAAATTGTTGATAACTTATAATTTATTAACATATTTTTATCTTTTCTTATACTATTTCTTAACTTATACATATTACCTCATTTTATCTTTAAAATTGGCTTCCACTCCTCACCAATTTTACCAATCACAAAACCACAATATACTTCATAATCAACTAAACCATTTTCTTTAGCTATTATATCACATGTATCAAGAGCGACCTCAATAACTTTATCATTAGTTTCAAAATCCCCTTGATAATAATAAATTCCCCCATCACGGATAAATCCTCTAACTAAACTATCAAACTTAGATTTAGAAATACCTAATTGTTCTGCCCACTCTCTATGTGACATTTTAGAATACTTTAAATACAAAATATTGCCATCAACAATCATAAAAGCAATTCTTTTTTTATGCAATTCTTCCTCTAATAAAGTCATATAACCACCTTCTATATTATTTAATTCTTCTCTTTACGATATCATCTTTTTCTATCTGTCCAACTAACAAACTAGAATTAACATCATGTAATTTATAATTTTGCCAAACATTTTTTTCATCATAGTTAGCATAACAATATTTACATAAATGTCTACAAGAATTATACATCCCGATATCAACCATTTGTACACAATTACATTTTCTTTCTTTTCGTGCTGTCCAATTTTTATAAGTTTTACCTGTTAATTTATAAGCCATTTCATGTGAAATACACTCACCTTTAATAAAACCATATTCTACTAAATCCACATCTTCAAAACAAGTCTGAACTGTCATCCCATGTAATGAAGCACTTTGACTAAAAGATTTCCCAATACTAGCTAAATCTCTATTTGAAAACTTTTTAACTCTTAAAACATTCATATTATTTCTAACATTTTTATAATCATCAATAAAAGAAACAATTATTTTTTTCACATAACCATCTAATAAAGATACCATCTTTAAAAATGCCTTCTCATTCTATTCTAAAGTATACTTTTCATTTATAAAAATAGGATCATACCTAATATACAAATTATCTATACCAACAATTGAAGACAACTTTTTTATAGCTTCTACAATTAAACTTTTATCTGGTACTAAAGGTTCAATATCCTTTTTATATGGAGTTAATGTAACTTGAAAAATAATTGGTTTTTTTATCTCTTTTAACTTATCTAAAATAGGTATAGGATTTTTTGTACAAAATAGTATTGCATCTACATCATCAAAATATATTCTACTAACTAATTTAAGATTAAAAGGATTTCTTACATCCACAAATCCTTCATGATATCTTTTCATAAACCAATCTGTATAAAAAGCCACAATATCAGTTCTTCCACTAACATTAAGAATCATAATCCACTTCCTCTTAATAAAAAAGAAAGACTTATCTATTCTTTCCCTTTAGTCTTTACTTTTGAATTTATTGATAACTTTTCTTCTAATTCTTCAATATAATCCATTAATTCATTATGTTTATTAGTTACTACTGAAAGAATTATTACTACTCCTAAAGTAACAAATATTAAATTACATAAAATTATTAATAACATTGATGAAGTATTACTACCACTTGTACTATAAGCATTCCCATTTCCAGTACTATTATCACCAGTTTGATTATTACCATTATTCTGTGGTGGATTCTTTAATAATTCTTCAAATACATCATATCTATTCTTATTTTTATATTCCTTTTCAATAGCTTGCTTTATTTGATTATCATAATCTTTATTATATCCTGGTATTACTGTATTACCTATTACAATAAAAGGTACTCCATCAACTGTGGTATTAAGTACTGAAGCAACATCATTCATTAAATTAACATTATCTTGATCGTACCATACTTCAAAAGATACAACTTTAAAATACTTTCCATATTCTCCAATTATACTATTTAAAAAAGTTAAAAAATTTCTACAAAAACCACATCCATTACCCCTAAAAAGATAAATAACTACTTGATCATCAGTTTCTTTATATTTTGAAAAATCATGACTTATCTTTTCCTGCGTTAACGCCTCATCCAAATTCATTGTTTTATAAGAAGAAAATTCTTCTGGTAATGCCATTACTTTAAATGGTAATAAAAAAATTATACTTAATAATAATGACCAAAAAATCTTTTTCATACAATCACTCCCTACTAAAATTATAAACTTTAATTCTTAAAATCACAACCTTTATAAAAAGTTTTATCTTAAATATTCCTTTAAAAATTCATTTATATCTTCTACTTGTGCTAAATTTTTATTTTTATAATTATCATCATATGTTACTTCTTTAGAAAACCATGATGGAACATCAAACTTCTTAGCTTCAATTAAACTATTAAATTCCATCTCCACAACATTTAACCCATTAAAACCATCACTATAAATATCTAATTCAGCAATTTTTCCATCCTTTAATTCTATTTCATACCTAACTTTTTTTATAATTTTTCCTTTAATCAAAGGCTTTAATATATCAAAAGTCTTTTTATTTATAATAGTTTCTTTCTCATCTCTTATTTGTTTGCCATCACTTTTCTTTGTTAAATAATACTTATTATCTTTTTTTCTAATTCTAACTTCTGGATTAAAACTAATATACCCCTGCTCTATTAAACTACTTTTAACATTATCTAACAAAGGAATTTCTCTAACTAAAAACTTTCTTTCATTTTCAAGCATTTTTCTTTTCCTTCATCCATAAATTATTTATATAATTATAAAGTAATCCTCCTAAACTATAATCTGCTTCTGTACAAAAATCAATTATACCTAAATTACTTAATTTTTCAAAAACATCACTTTTCATTCCTTTTTCACATACTAATATAGATTTCCCCCCATTTTCATGTACAAACTTAAAAGCATCCATATCAGTAAGACCATCACCAATATAAATAACTTCTCCTAGTTCTTGACCTGTATTATTAATTATTTGCTTTATTGCTTCAATCTTTTTACTATTATCCATTAAATATTTTAAATTACCATATTCTAATTTATCATTATCAAAAGTTGTCCCTAAAACACCATCCAAATATCTAGCAATAATAGTTTCTTCAACATAGTCTTTAAATCCTGAAGTTACAACATAATGTCTTATTCCTTTACTTTTATAATTCATTTCTTCAAAATATTCTAAAATTCCTTTATTAAATTTTGTTTCCTTAACTCCAATACACATAGTTTCTTTATTAAAAGGAAAACCATTTGTTTTAATTATCTCTCTAACTACTGAAAAATAAGCTTCATATAAACCTGAACCAGTTTCTCCTATATTCTTTAATACTAAAGGCATAATACTATCTCCATCATATCCACACCTTCTTAATACTTCATATTTAGGTAAAGCATAAGGAGTTAATGTTCCATCAAAATCATATATAACTATCATTTTCCACCTCCGCATAAATATTAAACCAATTATATCAAAGATTACCTTAAAAGATAATTGTTTACATCAAAATAATATGATATATTTATTTAAAGAGAGTGGTAAATTATGTTTTATGTTAAATACAAAGAAGTAACAAGAAGTTTTAATTTTTCAAATGTTTTAAATAAAGAAGATCTTCCCGGTTATATAAAACATTATATATTAGAAGATGAAAAAATTTTAGTCTCATATAAGACATCTAGAGATCATGGAGTTTTCACAGATAAAAAAATAATTTTATTTGATAATTATAGTAAATTTGGTGTTAGAAAACAAATATATTCAATACCATATAGTTCCATTTCAACTATCAGTGTTACATTTGAAAGTACAACTGCCGAAATATATTTATATTTAAATTCAGGATACCCTATGAAACTAAAATTTGTTAATGTTGTAGCTGCTGATAAAGTTCGCCTTCGTGTTTTATATACTTGTATAAATCGTATAATTAATAATCAAAAACCAGGCGATAAAGATTTAAAAAGACTTTTGAATAATGACTTCTAAAATTAAATAAGTATATTAAAAGACATATTTTCTAATATGCCTTTTTTTAATTAACTATACATTATTAAATTCTAAAAATTCAATGTTATTAGATATTAACGTTTTATCATTATTTTTTTGTTTACTTAAATCAGTCGTCAAATATTTTTTAAAATCATCAGCAAAGACAGTTACAATATTTTCATTATCATTAGTCATTTTAATTGCGGCCAATAAATTAGCTCCACTAGATATTCCAACACCTAGTCCTAATTCTAAAGCTAACCTTCTTGCCATATTAATTGCATCTTCATCATCTACTGTAATAACATCATCAACTATATTCTCATCAAAAATACTCGGAATAAAATCATCACCAATACCTTCAATGCGATGTTTTCCACTAGTTACTCCCTTCGAAATAAGAGGCAACTGTGCAGGTTCTAAAGCCACAATTCGTGCCTTAGGATTGCTTTTTTTAATTCTTTTAGCAATCCCCATTAATGTCCCACCAGTTCCAACTCCACTGACAAAGCCATCTATTTCATCTATTTTATTAACTATTTCTAATCCTGTAGTTAAATAATGAGCTAAAACATTTTTTTCATTATCAAACTGATTAGGTCTAAAACCATTAATTTCTAAAGCTAACTTATCAGCTCTTTTTATTGCTTCTTTAAACCCTCCATCTTCCTTAGAAACCAAATGAACTTTAGCACCATATAACTCCATTATTAATATTCTTTCTTTACTTACCCAATCAGGCATAAAAATATGTACAGGATGCTTATAAAAAGCTCCTAAGCTAGCAAAAGAAATACCTGTATTTCCACTAGTGGCTTCTATTATAGGCATTCCTTCCTGCAAAGTTCCTTCATTTTTAGCCTGCTTAATTATATAATAAGCTAACCTATCTTTAATACTTCCTGTATAATTATAATATTCTAGTTTAGCATAAACATTAATTATCTTTTCTCCATATTTTATTTTTATCTTAATCATTGGGGTATTCCCAATTAATTTATCTATTTCCATGTTAATCCTTCCTTCTCTTTATTATATGAAAAAGAATCAACATCGTATTGTATTTACCACTTTAATAAACATAAAAAACCTCCTATATATTAATCAATATATAACTCATATATAGAAAATTATAAAAATTATCCTATGAGTTAATTAAAACTCATACAACAACACTGTTTATTTAAATGTTTCATAAAACACCTCTTAATAAAAGCCATAATACATAGCTCCCCAAATTATAAAAAATAATACTACAAAAAAGAATATTAAAAGTAATTTAGCCGCACTTATAATTATTCCAACTATAGCAAATGGCTTTCCATCTTCATTCGTCGTTTTAATTTGATTTAAACCAATTGTACATAAAATAATTCCCAATATAGATGAAATAAAAGAAACTGCAAAACCTATTACACAAAATATATTCATGTTACGAGTTTGCGCATTAACACTATTTACTTCCTTTTTAGGAATATCCTCTTTTACTTCTTTCTTTTTAACTATCTTTTTCCCACAATTAGGACAAAAAACTGCTTCATCATCATGTTTTACTCCACAATTATCACAAAACATTATAACACCTCTTTTATGTAGTATAACTTTTATTTACTAAACAAGTCAATTACTAAATTAGTTCTTTATATTCTAAAGCTACATTTAACATTCTTCTATGATTTTCAAAAAGTTTAATACTATCTAAATCCTTCTCATCAACCCATACACATGAATGCTCTTTTTCTTCAAAATTATCAACATCGTGTTTACTTAAAGAATTTAACTCAACTAAATAAGGATAATAAACAGCTTCTCTATTTTGATTTTTATGCTCAACATAAAATTTAGAAATATTAACACAATCTATCGCTACAATATTTTTAAAATCATAATAACCAGATTCCTCAATTATTTCTCTTTTTAAAGCTTCTATTTTTTCTTCCCCTTCAATACCCCCAGTTATCAATGAATAACCATAATTTACTTCATTCCAAAAAATAAATAAATATTTTGTATCATACCTTATAATAGCAGCCACATTATTTCTTCTTACATATGGCAATCCCTCTCTTGGAGCATAATCTCCTTTTTCTATAAAATTAAAACTTATTTTCTCATCCACCTAAATTACCAACTTTCTACTTCCAACTTACAAAATTATATTAACATAATAATAAACTATCTCTATTATTAAAATTATCCTTTAAAAGATATTTATATCATATATTTATATGAGGACTGTTTATGAATAATAATGCTTTTGACAATTTTATTAACCAAGATTTTAAAGGCCTATCAGAATGGATTAATACCTTAAATCCATATGAATTTACTTTAGTAGCAACAATTATTGGTGCCGCCATTTGCCCACTTTTAACAACCCCTCAACAAAACTCATTAGGTAACTTTTTTGAACAACTTGGTCAAACTATGGAAACCATTTCAGCCCAAGCTCAAACAGTTAATGCTTATCTTCAAAATAAAACTAATCAAAATAATAGTTCATGCAATTACGAAGAAGAAATAAACATTTTAAAAAGTCAAATCGAAAGACTTAAACAAAAAATAGATCCAACATTCCATAATCATAATAACTAAAAACTATATTTTCTCTATTATTAAAGAATCTTTTTTACTATCATATTTAATCATTATATCCAGTACTTTCTTATCTTTATCTTCCCCATTAAAAAACTTTTCAACTACTCTATCATTCAAAACTATCCTTGCATAATCATATTTATAATTATTTTTAAATTTACTACACTTAGTAACTGCCAACTTTAGAATATCTTTTTGCTTATCTTCCTGACTATTAAAAGATAACTTTATATTATTAGATTTAACTTCATTAATATCATTAGTATTTAATAATTTAAATTTTTGAGTTAAAGATTTAACTCTATTTATATAGTTTTCTTTATTCTTACCGATAGAGACATCATCTAAAAAGAATTTCCCAGAACAGATTAACCAAAATAATCTATCTATATTATAAGCACTATCAGAGACTACTTTTGACATATCCAAAACTGCATTAAAAACACTATAATCACTATCATCACACAAATTAAAAGCTAAAAATATATCTTTTATATGTACATCAGGCTTAGCATAATCTTCATAACCTAAATCTTTTAAAAAATTACAGGCTACTGCAAACCCCATACCAAATATTTTACTTTGTAATAATTCAATTAATTCAATTTTATTATTTTTATAACTTAAAACAAATTCATCAAATTCTATAGCATTATTGAAGTTGTTTAAAAACTTTGCTCCAGAAATAACAGACCTCGCATATAATCTCCATAAATTACGACTACTTTCAATATTATTAATTTTAAAATTTCTCCTAAACATTTCTAATAAAGTATTCTCATCATAATTATTTAAAATCATATCACAATCATAATCAAAAAAAAGTTTCCTAAAAGTTTCTTTCTTTTCTTTTTTAGTAATTCCAATAACATTATCAGACCTTTGTTTATCTTGTAAAGCTATTAATAAAGTATGCATAATATCATTTTTACTTTTAAAAGTTTTTTCTAAATTAAAATATTTATTTAAATCAACATTTTCTGGACATATTTCAGTTAGCATAATCTTTGCTTCTTTATACATCAATTCCATTATCTGTTCATTTTTTCTATTATCCATAAATCCACTTCCCTAATTTGTTAATTCTTGATCATAAATAATTTTAGAATCTGTAAGCAATTTCTTAGTAACTGTCAAATTCCACGCCGACATTCTACTATGCCATCTTTTATATTTTAAAAAAGTAGCATAATCAATTTCTAGAATTTGTTTTAATGTATAATCCTTATTTAAGATAACAATAATTACATATTCAAAGGGTTGAATTTGATTCAAATCAGATGATGGAGAATTAAATCCATAAAATACTCCTGTAGTTTTATTAGTCGTAGTTTTTATAGAATATCGTTCCCCATTAATACTTATTGCATCAATGTTTGCAGAAGATTTCATCACTAATTGCATATTTGGCAAACCAGAATGAGTATTATAATAATTTACCGCCAAAAATTCTCCTATTTCACCAACCACATTATTTGTTCTTATTATTTCTCTTTTTTTTAATTCTTCTAACCATTCTCCATAAAAATAAATTAAATCTTCATTAGAAAACCCACTAAAATCCATAATATTACCTCTTTAATAAATTATTTTACCATATAATCATAAGGTATGCCTTATTTATCTAAATAATTAAAAACTATAATACTAAATAAACTATTTATTATATTCAGTTCCCTTAAGTATCAGATCTTTAGTATCATATGTACTATCAACTAAATTAAATTTATTTAACGGAAGTAAACTCTCATCTACTTCTAAATATGGAAAATTATAATGGACACTATTTTCCCCTGTATATGATAAATTATTTCCAAACCATAAATATTTTCCATTAACTTTTATTTCATAAATATTCTTAACGCCAAATGAATTATCATAATTATATTGAACATTAAATTTATCTAATACCCTATTTAAATTCATTACATTATTTACTATAGTATTTAAATTAATTATGTTAAACACTTCACTTAATTCATCTTCAAAATTAGATGTAATATAACACTTAACATCATTATTTTTTTCATTACAAGTATAATATTTTCCATAGTCAGAATCTTCTTTATATACATCTATCAATTTTTTATTATACTCTTTTTTCTTTTCTTCTATTTCTTCCTTATTTTCTAAATCACTTAACATAGTACTTTCTTCTTCATTAGTTATAACCTTATAATTAACATAATTTAATTCTTCAGTTACCTTCTGTAAAGTAGTATCTGTTGTATATATATTAACTCCATTAGAAGTATCTATTCCTTTTACTTTTGCAGTGTTATAAAGAATAATAATTGTTTCTTTTAAATCTTTACTATTTAAAGATAAATCTTCAAAAAACTTTTCACAATCAGAATTTAAACATACTTTATTAATTACTTTATTTTCTTCCAATTCAATTAATATTTTCGGATTAATCTCTACAATAACATAAGACTTTTTATTTAAAGAAATTTCTTCTATACTTTTTCTAAAATTCTCTACTTGTTTTTCACTAATAATATTATTAATA
>CANDCB010000011.1 GCA_947383065.1 uncultured Bacillota bacterium
TGCTGTAAAGTACTAGTTTTAAAAGGCATAACACCTTTTTTATTTTTTTCTTTACATTCAATATTTTGAATACAATAATCTTCACCTAAAGAATTTATAACCTTATCGGCTTCTTCTTCGTTCTTTAACTCAATCTTCTTATTTTTATACTTTTCTAAATTAGCTTCCATCTCTGCAAATTTAGCTGTTATCGTCCAATATTCCTCTGGTATAAAAGCTTCAATTTCTCTTTCACGATCAACTATTAATTTTAAAGCTACACTCTGTACACGACCAGCACTTTTTCCACCAGTTTTCGATTGCATTAATTTAGATAATCTAAAACCTATAATACGATCCAAAATTCTTCTAGTCTCTTGACTTTTTACTAAATTAATATCAATATCACGAGGATTATTAAAAGCATCAATAATTACATCTTTCGTAATTTCATTAAATGTTACCCTTTCATAATCCTTTTTCAAATCCAAAGCTTCTTTTAAATGCCAAGATATAGCTTCTCCTTCACGATCAGGGTCTGTTGCTAAATAAACTTGGTCAGCATCTTTACTTAATTTCTTTAATTCAGAAATAACTTTCTTCTTACCTTTCATTGGAATATAAGAAGGAGCAAAATCATTTAACACATCAACCCCTAAACCAAACTTCCCAGTTGTTGCTAAATCTCTTATGTGCCCCATACTAGCCACTACTTTATAATCTTTCCCTAAATATTTTTCAATAGTCTTACTTTTACTAGGAGATTCCACTATAACTAATTTTTTCATATTTTTTCCTTTCTAAAGAAATATAAAGTTAAAAGATTAAAACTTAATAATCTAACTATTTTCTTCACTTGCTTGAATCTTTATTTTATGTTCTTCTATTTGTGTTTCTAAATAATTAAAATAATTTGTTTTAATAGCTAAATTAGACATACTTATTCTATTTTTTATCTCATTATTAATTTTTTTCAGTTCATCTTTATCATATGTTGTATTAGGTTCATTATAAGTTATTTTACCATTAGAGGCATTATAAAAACCTAATTTATCCTGCCAAGATCCATCAGCAAATATAATTCTATTTTCATAAGATGGAGATAAAATATCTTGTCCTGCATACAATCTTGGATCATATTCTAAATCAAATAAATTAGCTAGTGTAGGTGTAATATTCATATAAGTTGTATATTCATTATATTTTTCACCTTGAGTATTAGCATTATAGATTATAAATGGCGTTCTATCAACTTCATTATTAACATTTACATTATAATCAAAATAACTATTTAAACTACTATTAGTTAATCCATAAGGATAATGATCAGCATACATAACAATAACTGTATCATCTAACTTTCCTTGTTCCTCTAAACCTTTAATAAGAGTTCCTATTGCTAAATCAAATTCTTTTAATTTTGATAAATATCTCTTAGTTGAAATATTATAATTAGTATCTTCAAATAAATCAAGATGTTTATCACCTAACTCGCTACTTTGCGTATAAGGCTGATGAGCTGAAACTGTAGTAATCCAAGTCATAAATTTTTCTTGATCTTTTGTTATATCTAAAACTTTTTCCATTAACTCAACATCACTTGGCCATTCTTTATAAACATTACTATAAGGAATACCTAATTCCTGCACCCCATAATAATGTCCACTTCCCATATTAGGATGATATACATTTCTTGCATAATAATGTTCTGTATAATTATGAAAACTTGTAGTTTCATACCCTGCATTATTAAATAAATTAAATATGGCGTATGGATAAGTATTTTTTTGATAAGAATTAGCTGTACAAGAATTATTAATCGTAAATAAACTAGTCATCCCACTCATTTCATTATTTCCAGTTGAACAAGAATTACGAGGACTATAAGCATTATCCCAAGACCATCCTTCACTATATAATTTATAAACATTAGGAAAATATTCTTCATTTATTAACATATTATTTGTCGATTCCATCATTATAACTATTAAATTTTTATTCTTAAAAAAACCAGTTAATTCATTTTTATCAGTAATTTTTTGACTAATATAATAATTATTTAATTTTTTATAATTAGCATTTTTTTCTTCTTTAGTTATAGTTTCCCATAAAGAATCATCTATATATCTTGTATAATCACTTATTATTTGTTCAACTTTTTCATAATCTTCATCAAAATCTGTTGTTTCACTATTATTTGTTGGTAACATAACAGATTTAACATCTACAAAAGCATACATAGAAAAACCAAATTGACCCATTGCAATATTAGGCATATCAGGATTATTAAATAATTCCTTATTTGTTTTTAATTGTAAATCATTTTGCATAAACGAAGTTACCAAAGTAAAATAATAAATAACTGCCATTATTAAAACAATAACAAAACCATTTATTTTCGCATTAACTACTCTATTTTTACGCATCTTGGCAAACTTTTTATCATTAATTTGCTTTCTTTCATCACTATCAAACTTATCAGCAAAATCAATAGTATCATTTCGTTCTAAAACTTTAATTCGATAATCAATAAATATATAAAATAGCAATAAAACGATTAAAGGTATTCCAATTAACCAATAATTCCACTCAAAAGAATCCAAATAATCCATTACATAATCTTTAACTGCACCTGCTTGAGTTGATGTTCCAAAAGACATAAAAACACCCAAATAATTTAAAAAACCAACTTGAACAATTGCATATATTGTAAAAAATAAAGCACTTAAAAAACTCAAAATATTGCTTGCCAATCGACCAAAAAAAGAAAATAATGTACTTAAAAATAAACTAAGAATATTAATTCCTATAAAGATTCTCAAAATAGCCCAATCAAAAACAGTATAACCAATAAGTAATCTAAATATTATTTCTTGAGTAAATAAAGTAACTGTTAATAAAAAATAATTTTTAAAAACATTATTATAAAAAATTCTCATTTAATCACTACTTTCTCTTTATCTAACAAATCACTTACAGGCTTATATGAAAACCTATAATTATCTAAAACACCATATTTCTTCATATTTTCCAAATGTGCCTTAGTAGGATAACCTTTATGTTTAGCAAAACCATATAAAGGATGTTTTTTATCTAACTCATACATCATTCTATCCCTTGTCACTTTCGCAATAACACTTCCAGCAGCAATACTTAAAGAAAGAGCGTCCCCATGTATTATATCTTTATAAGGAATATTAATATTATCAAGTTTCATAGCATCACTTAAAATATATTCTGGCTTTACTTTTAAATCATCAATAGCTAATTTCATAGCTAATCGACTAGCTTCTAAAATATTTATTTTATCAATTATTTCAGCTTCTACTACGCCAATTCCTATACTTATAGCATCTTTTTTAATTATATCATAAAATTGTTCTCTTTTTCTTTCTGATAACTTTTTACTATCAGTTAAACCAGGCAAACTATAATTAACTGGTAATATAACACAAGCAGCCACAACAGGTCCAACTAAAGGACCTCTCCCTACCTCATCAACACCACCAATTAAAGTAATACCTTTTTCGTATAATTCTTTTTCATAAGTCAACAAATCACAATTTTCTTCTATTTTCTTCCTGCATTCCTTCATACTTCATTACTAACTCCTTATTAACACTCATCCCTTTTAATAAAGAAACATCAAGCTCATCCATACTCACACTTTTTAACCATTCATATACTTCCAGAACGCTTTCAAACATCTGATAAGGTTTTTCATAAACCCCTTTAACAAATATTGAAGCAAACTCTTTATCTGAAGCATGAACTAAAGAGTTCCATTTAACTATACAATATCCTGAGTCTTGAATCAATCTATAACGTGCATAAATTTTTGGTAATCCTACCATAAAATCTTTTGTTTTATTTAAAAGTTTATCTCTACGTAAAGTATTTTCTTTATTTTCAACAACTCCTAAAAATAAATATTTAACATATAAGTCATGCCCTGTATTTAATAAAGAAGGCAGATTCATTAATATTTTAACCATTTCAGCATTAGAGTAACCAATACAGTTTAAAAACTTTATTAATACATCTAATTGCTTTGCAACAAAACCAACTGTTCTTCCATTTATTTCGTCTTTTCTTCCATGATCTAAATACTTTGTCATAATAGCTATAAAACTAGTCTGTGTATCCATATCAAGGCTACCTAAAGATAATTTACGATAAAATAAACTCAAAAATTCACCATTCATCATTAGTCATCAATCCTATCAAAAGTTATATTTTTTATTCTTTCATTTTTTATATCTTCTAAAATAATTTTACTAACACGCTCATAATCAACTTCACCACCACTAACAATGGCTCCCATCCTACGACCAATTACCTCATAAACTTCATCTAACTTATCATTATCAACAAAATCTAAATTATACCTTTCTTTTAAACTATTATGATAATATTTATCTAGTTTATTTAAAATATGTATAGCTACCTTATCAATTGGTAAAACATCAATTGGTATCGCTGCTAAACTTGCTAAATTTAAAGCTCCTTCATTATCATCTAATCTAGGCCATAAAATCCCTGGACTATCTAAAAGCAAAATATTGCTTGTTGTTTTTAACCATGATAAATTCCTAGTAACTCCAGGACTATTTCCTGTTTTAGCAACTTTCTTTCCAACCATTCTATTTATTAAAGTACTTTTACCAACATTAGGTATTCCAATAACTAAGGCTCTTATTTCCTTTTTATTTAAACCTTTCTGTTCTCTTTTATTTTGAATAAAATCCGTCAATTTATGAGTTAAATTAATAATTTCCATTATTGAATTATTTTGACTCAAATCTACTAAAATAACAGAATACCCTAAATTCTCATAATAGGTTACCCATTTTTTAGTAACATTTAAATCACAAAGATCTTTTTTAGTCATAATCAAAATTCTTGGTTTATCTTTTAATATTTCATCTATATCTTTTATCTTAGAAGATTTAGGCATCCTAGCATCAATAACCTCATATACAATATCAATTAAATCATATTTTTCTTTAATCAATCTCTTAGTCTTAGCCATATGCCCAGGATAAAAGTTTATTACACTTTTATTCATTCTATCATTATTTTCTTTCATTTCTAACACCTTCTTTTTTAAAAGACAATCCTTTTTTATGTACCCAAAAGATTTTTAATCAATATTACCAATTTTATTAAAAGGGAATAAAATTAATTTTGTCGTTCCTTTTATTTGTTCTTTCTTAAAAGCTCCTAACCTTCTACTATCAACAGAATCTTCTCGATTATCCCCCATAACAAAATACTCATCTTTTTCTAAAACAATTCTTTCAAAATCACTCGTAAAACCTTGACTATATTCTTCATCTTGTCGACGATCATTTACATAAACAATACCATTTTCACAAGAAATAGATTCTCCAGGTAAAGCAATAACTCTTTTGATAATATCTTCCTTACCAATATCAACTACAACTACATCAAATCTTTCATAGTCTTTATTTATCTTATTTAAAATCATTATTTCTCCACCCTTTAAAGTAGGTTGCATACTAGGACCATTTACCATAACTGGTGTTATCAAAAAAGTTCTTATCAAAATTACAACAATTAATATAATAATATAAGGTACTAACTCTTTTATAAAATTTAATATTTTATTTTTTTCATCTTCTTTTTTTACTTCATTTATTTCCTCAGTACAATAAAAATTACTCATATTCATCAATCACCACATTCATTTTACCATTTTTTATAGCTTGATTAAAGTGAAATAATTGTGAAAGCAATATTAAACCTTATATTTAAATATCAATATATATTAAAAAAAGAAAACACTCTTATTTAGAGCATTCCTAAAATATAAATAATATAAACTAAAATTAAAACAATTCCTTTTTTATAATCTAATTCACTTTTTTTATTTAAAACAGCAATCAATTGTAATAAAACCGTAATAACTATCAAAATCAAAATGCTTATATTAAATTCAGCAATAAAATTTAATGGATTTATTAAAGCTCCAAGACCTATAAGTAAACACAAATTTAAAATATTAGATCCAGTTATATTTCCTAAAAGTAAATCAGTTTCATTTCTTGTT
Source organism: uncultured Bacillota bacterium (assembly GCA_947383065.1). Next base: position 6,053 of record CANDCB010000011.1, read on the forward strand.
GCTGACATCACTCCAGTAATTATTTCTGGTAATGCCGTTCCAATAGCAACAATACTCATACCTACAAATTTAAAAGATAATCCTAATCTCAAAGCTATTTTTATTGAATAATCAACAACAAAATCCGCCCCAAATTTTAAACCACTAATTCCCAAAACTAAATAAAGTATAATTATTAATATTGAATAACACCCTTTTTTGTTAACATCATCCATAATTTCTTTAGAAATCTTTTTATTAACAATAGTCTTTTCTTCATAAATCGTATAAATTATATACAATAAAGTACAAATTAATAAAATAACTCCCTGACCTCTAGTTATTATACTTATATTATCTACTTTATTAGTATTTCCAAATAATAATATTAAGCACATTGTAAAAAGACCTATTGGTAAATGTCGATTCACAATTCTTTTATCAAATTTTATAGGTCTAACCAAACTTGTAATTCCAATAACTAATAAAAAATTACAAATCGAACTACCTATAGCATTTCCTATTATTAAGTCAGAATACCCTTCTAAAGAAGATGTAATTGTAATAAATATTTCTGGTAAAGAAGTCCCTAATGCAACAATCGTTAAACCTATTAACATTTCAGATAATCCAAATTTCTTAGCTATACTCGTAGCGGCTTTTAATAATAAATCAGCACCTTTTATTAAAATAGCAAAACCAAATATAACTAATAAGATTTCATTAATCAAAATATCACAACTCTCTTATTTATAGTATTAACTATTTTTATTAAATAAATATTAAAACAAAACTTAAAATATTATATTTTAAGTTTAGATAATTCATAGCTTTCTTTTATTAATCCCATTATTTCTTCATCACTTAAACTCTCATCCAAAATAATGCTAATCCAATTCTTCTTATTCATATGATAAGCTTCAAAAAAACCATTTTTTCCTAATAATGAAATAATATTATTAAAATTTAATTTAACATTTAAAATTTCAACAGATTCCTCATTGAAATCTCCTAATTTACGTTTATCAATATTCATAATAATTGCATACCATTTTAAAGTATTCTCGTTTCTAAAAACTCCAAAACCAGGAAATTTTTTCCACAAAAATTCAGGTTCATCTTTATATAATTTATTAATTAAATTTGTAATTCGGTTTGCCTGATTCGTAATAAACAAATCTTTTTCAAAACAATTCTTCCTTATATCTTTTAAAATTTTAATATATTCATCTTTTACTTTAAAAGCCAATCCTGAAGCTTGTAAAATACGAAAATTAGTATATTCAAAATCTGCAATTAAATCAAAAATTTTTCCTTTAACTACTCCTTCTTTACTAACTACTATATCCACTTTAAAATTTTCTATTAAATACGCTGAATAAAAATAATTATCCCCTTTTTCCTTAAAACCATATTGAGTAAGCTTAAAATCATTTAATCTGGTATTAAAAAAAATTTCTTCCTCTATACTCATTTATCTAACCTCCAAATAATAACATTTTTTAATTTATATTTAAGGAAGCCAAAATAAGAAATCAATAATACAAACAAAAGAATTTCTTAATTTATCACTATTCTTACATAATTTTATAAGTGACCCTAGGAAAAAATAAATACTAAAAATTAATAAAACAGGGCCTAAAAGCTTCGTCTCAGCTAAACTTAATAAAACTAAAACAAAACAAACTATAGATAAAATCATCAAAAAATAATATAACACATTACTTTTCATAAAAATCTCCTTTAATTTCTACTTTTTTTCACTTCATTAGCCCAAACTTGCCAAAAACACATATCTAATAACTTCATTTGAGGATATTCTAACTTTAAATCATTAACATATTTTACACGTCTGCTTTTTTCAAACTTTTCATAATATCTATCATAAATATCAACTAAATTCAAAATTGAATTAATATTATAATTCCATGGTGAAATATTATAAAGTTTCAACGTATTAATAAAATACCTATCATATGCTGGAACACATCCCATTGTTCCCATTAATACTTTTGTAATCAAAGTTGATGATATAGGTTTATTTTTATCCTTATTACGAATCTCTAAAACATTATTTCGTACATCCATATAGATACTATTTATTTTTTCATATAATCTTTGCAACAAAACCCTATTTTTTTCATCTTTATATTTATTAACTTCAATTCCAAAAAGTTCTTTATATTCTTCTTTCAATAATTCCAAAATAACTTCTTTATGAACTTTATAATCTCTATGTAATAAAAATGATGAACCTCTATACATTCCCCAACTTGCTAAATAAAAAGCTAAATTTAAACATAAATAATCTAAATATTCTTCATCTATATTCTTTCTTTTATGAGCTTCATAAAAAATTGAATAACAATATTCCCAAGACTTATATCGACTATTTTTTTTATTACTTTCTTTATAAAATTCATCTCCACAAGAAATAATATATTTTATATCTTTATCGCTAATCTTTAAATTCATAAATTCACCTCAAAAAAATTTATCTATATATTAGATTATATCATAACAAAACCTTAATAATAAATAACATAAAATAAACTACAAAAATAAATAATATGTATGTTACCAACATAACTTTAAATGATTTTATATAACTTTTCATCTAAAACTTTATACAAAAATAAAAGCAAACCCTTTATTTACTTAGGTTTGCTTAATATACTAATTGGTAGCGCCGGGGAGATTCGAACTCTCGACCTGCCGGGTATGAACCGGATGCTCTAGCCAACTGAGCTACAGCGCCATAAAAGTAAGCAAATTTAATATATCACAATGTGCTCTATTTGACAATACTTTTTCCATTATTTTATATTTTTCTCTATAAATATTATTAATAATGCTTAGTTAATGCTATACTATCAATCTTATCATAATAGCCTTTAACTAAATCCATATTTCTTAAAGATAAACCAAAATGATTCAATAAATCACTAATACATTTATCTCCATCTATAATACTTTTAATAATCATTATTAAATCACGTGGATTATCCTTATAAACATCTATTAAATAACTCCCATAGATATCAGATAGAATATATCCAAAAGCATTATGCTGTTGAAATTCAACATATTTTTTTAAAAAGAAGCATCCAAAGGATCAAACTTATTACTACTTGAAACACAATAAATACCTGCATGACGCTCTAAAGCTTGCTGCTGATTATGATAAATTCTTATTAAATCATGCCTTAACTCTAAATTATCAGATTTAAATAATTTACTTAATTCATAACAAACAATATATTCAACTATAATTGGTAAAAGTTCTTTATAATGAACATTATTAATTTTAGAATTAAATAAAGTCGTATCATAAGGCGAAAGTAATCCATGTATATACTCATGAGCTGTACTAGCCACCTGTATTGAATAACATTTACTACTAATATAAATAGCACAAGGGACTTGATTTTCTCCTTTTAATTCCGTTTCAACTATAGCATCAAAAGGATCTTCTATATTTTTCAAAACTAATAAACTATTAAAGTATTCAAATTTTTCTTTAAATTCATTACCAAATATTTTACATAAAATTTCCAATAAAATTTTAGATAATTCTTCTAATGATAAAACCTGATATTTTAAATCTAAAGGATTTGGTAATTCTATTTTTTCCAAACGTTTTAAAATATTTTCATAACTTTTTTGACCACGACTAAAATTAAATTCACTAAACTCATGATTAAAACCATATCTACTTATATCTTCAAAAAAATCATTAACATCTCTAATTGCTTCAAAAGATAACATAAAATCACCCCATCGTTTTAATATAATACATTATCTTTTCATTCTAGTCAAAAAAAAAACTAAAATTTCTCAACTTTAGTTTCATAAATAACTTATAATATTAAAGTTATAACATCATGGATTGTTATATATAACATCAAAAGCAATAATAAGACAAAAAATATTGTTGTTGTTATTGATTCAACTTTCTGATTAACTTTTTTACGTGTAATCATTTCAATTAATAAAAATAATACATGTCCACCATCCAAAGCTGGAATAGGTAAAATATTCATTATTCCTAAATTAATACTCAAATAAGCAATCAAAAATAATACATTTGAAACTCCAGATTTTCTCGTTTCTCCAACTACTGTATAAATTCCAACTGGTCCTGACAAGTTATTAATTGATAATCCTCCATTAAATAAACTTCCTAAAGTAAGCCACATTTGTTCAATTAAACTTCCAAACTTTTGAAAACCATATTTTAATGCTGGAACAAAGCCTCTGCTTACTTCTGATTTAATTTGAATACCAAAAGCACGAGACTCAACTCCATCTTCATCTTTCGTTACCTTAGGTTGTACTTCATAAGTATCATATTCTCCATTTTCATGACGAACTGTAATATTATAAGTATCATCTTTAGCTTTTAGAAGTAACAATAATTGAGCTTTATCCCAAGTTTTAACCTTACTACCATTAACTTCTGTAATAACATCACCAGCAACAATACCTGCCTCTGCTACCGGATATCCTTCTTCAACACCATTTATAACTGGCTTTAATGATGGAGCTCCCCAAATAAGTGCTATAACAAATAATAAAACTATTGCTAATAAAAAATTATTAAAAACTCCTGCCAAGGACGATTACACATAAATTGTTCTTTAGGAATCTTCTCAGTATCATCATCTTCATAAATTTCTCCTGCCATTTGTACATAGCCACCTATAGGCAAAGCACGGATAGAATAATTAATTCCATCTTTTCCCTTAATAGATTTAATTAATGGTCCCATTCCAATTGAAAACTCATGAATAAAAACCCCGCTTTTCTTAGCTGTTAAAAAATGTCCTAATTCATGAATAAATACTAATACTCCTAAAATAAATATAAATAATATAATATTTAAAA
>CANDCB010000012.1 GCA_947383065.1 uncultured Bacillota bacterium
TGATTAAATCATGAGCTTTTTCTTTAGAGAATTTCGCAATTATTTCCAATTGTTCCATTTCTTGTTTCAATAATTCATCAATTTTAGCTTCTTTTTCTTGCAAATCTTTTTGTTTATTAAGCAAATTATTATCTTTTTGATCTAACAAAGTATCTCTATTTTGTAAAATTTCTTCACGTTTATCTAAATTTTTTTCACGTTGTAAAAGCCTTTCTTCTGACTCTTTTATTTCAGACTTCTTTTCCTTAATTTCCTTATCTGTTTCTTGTTTTAAACGATAACTTTCCTCTTTAAGTTCAAGAAGTGCATCTCTTTTTTGCTTTTCAGCATCTTTTTTTGCTTGTTCAATCAATGTTGTAGCTTTATTCTCGATATTACGATTACGAAAATAATTAACAACTATGATTATAATAATACCTAAAAAAATTCCTACAAGAAGTGCCAAAATGATCATTGCATAATCATTCATTTTGTGCCTCCAAATCTATTTTTATAGAAAAATATCTAAATCATCTATAAACTTATTATAAAAAACTTTTTAATTTTTTTCAATATAAAAGAAATTTCCTAAACTACCTCACCAAAATTACTAGTTTTCTTTCTTCACAAAAAAACTTAGTTCACTACTTTTCAAACTAAGTTTTTTAATCTTAACTAATTGCTATTCAATTACTTCTCCAGTTTCTGGATTTATTTCAATTTTTGTCCCCTTACTCTCCTTTGGCTTTTTCATATCATTTAATATATCATAATGTTCACGTATTTTGTATTCTAAAACATCTCTAATATCCACATGATCTTTTAGAAAAGCTTTAACATTTTCTTTTCCTTGACCTACCTTTTCACCATTATATGAATACCAAGCACCACTTTTTTCCAAAATACCTATTTCTGCTGCTAAATCTACAATTTCGCCTTCCTTTGATACTCCTTCTCCATACATAATATCAACAGTTGCTGTTCTAAAAGGTGGAGCCACTTTATTTTTTACTACTTTAACATTTGTTTTATTTCCAGATACTTTATCACCCTGTTTAATTTGTTCTGCCCTTCTTACTTCTAATCTAATTGATGAATAAAACTTTAAAGCACGACCACCTGGTGTCGTTTCTGGATTTCCAAACATAACCCCAACTTTTTCACGTAATTGATTAATAAATATTGCCGTAGTCTTCGTTTTATTTAACGTCCCAGATAATTTTCTCAAAGCTTGAGACATTAAACGAGCTTGAAGACCGACATGTGCATCTCCCATTTCTCCTTCTATTTCTGCTTGTGGAACTAAAGCTGCTACTGAATCAATTACTACTAAATCAATGATTTCACTTCTAACTAATGCTTCACAAATATCTAAAGCTTGCTCTCCAGTATCAGGTTGCGATAATAAAAGTTCATCTAAATCTACTCCTAAATTTTTAGCATATACAGGATCCAAAGCATGCTCTGCATCAATAAAAGCTGCTCGTCCACCTTTTTTTTGTACCTCAGCTATTGCATGAAGTGCAAATGTTGTTTTTCCAGAAGATTCTGGACCATATATTTCAACTATACGTCCCTTAGGATACCCTCCAACTCCTAAAGCTACATCTAACATTATTGAACCTGATGATGTAGATTCGATATTTAAATGAGCATCAGATCCAAGCTTCATTATTGACCCTTTACCAAATTGTTTTTCTATATCTGCAAGAACTTGCTCTAATGCCTTATCTTTCTTTTCTATTGTTTTCATTGTTTTCCTCCCACTGTTTTTTAAGACATCTTAATTTTATAATATTTATATTAATGTTGTCAACACCTTTTTCGAACAATTGTTTTTAATTCTTTTTTTTAACCAAAAAAAAGATTTCAACTCTAAAAAGAATTGAAAATCTTAAATTCTACATTTCTGTAAAAATAAAATCTTTATTTACTAAATAATATTGACAAGCTGAAACTATACTCATAATAGTTGCAACATAAACAAATAAATAATCTATTCTAAGTCCATGTCCAATAAAAGCAAATGGTATATTATAAAAGAATACTAAAGTAAGACCAATCATCATACAAATTGTTTTTATCTTACCTGGCCATGAAGCAGCAACAACTTTTCCCTTACTACCACTAGCCATCTTTATAGAATCAACAACAATATCTCTAGTAATAATTATTACAGGAACAATTAATGGGATAAACTTATCATATGCTAAAATAATTAAAACACCATTAACCAATACTTTATCAGCTATTGCATCCATTACTTTACCAAAATCAGTAACCAAATTATATTTACGAGCTATATACCCATCTAAGAAATCTGTTACTGAACCTATTAAAAACAAAATACCACATATAATATATTTTAAATCAACATTTTCAACTCCAAATATATTATATATTGGAAATTCCACTCCTAATTCACTCCATGGCAAACATAAAATAATTAAAACTATTAACGAAATAACTAATCTAACACAAGTTATCTTATTTGGTAAATTCATACCCTTTTTTTTGGATTCATTTTTCATAAACACACCTTATCTACTACTATCAACATAACTAACCATATTGGAAGTTACTTTTTCTGTGGCAATTTGCTTAATTGACCAAAATACTACCAGTATAACTAAAACAGCTAAAGCTCCTAAAAGTACAAAGATTAAAATATTACTTTCACTTTTAGTTGAATTTGTATAAGGAGATACTATTTTCTCAACAGGCTCCTCTATTTTTTGTTGCTCTTTCATTGCTTTTTCGATATCTTCTAGCGGAATCTTTGATGTATACTCAAATAAATATTCATTAAAATCATCAATAATTTTATCAGGTTCTAGCCCTAAGTATTTAGCATAATCATGGATATAATTTTTAAGTACAAAGATATCTTTAAAACATCCGATATTTCCATCTTCAATATTTTCTAATATTAGCGTCTTAATCTCTAAATCATTACTGGCTTCTTCTATGCTAACCCCTGATTCTTCACGAGTACTTCGCAAAAGTTCGCCAATCTCATTCAAGATTATTCACTCCTTTTCTTCTGAATAATTTAAAAAAATTAAATTTTAATAAGCCACGTTCTGTACCCCCTACAGGGGCGGCAAATATTTATCTACCTGCTAACAGGTCCTTTGCATTGTTTTATTCCTAGCAAAGACTCCCCTACCATAATTTGGGTTTCTCACTTGTGGGGTTTACCACGTTCCACTCTAAAAATTGCTTTCTAGACTCGTCTCTTTGGCACTTTTATATCTAATCTAATCCCATAAGGATTATTTCGAAGCCGTTAGTAAAATTTACTACCTAAGGTTATTTTTTCCCTTAGCACAAACACTACAATCATCTCAGACTGTGTGAGCTTGGACTTTCCTCTAATCATAAAGACTAGCATTTGCCTTAAAATTTATTTTTTACTTATTCTTCATTTTTGCCATAGACAACCTTTTCTAGTTGACTTAGCCTTCTAAGAAGGTCGACATTACTAACACTATTATTAGTAGTTCCTTCAGCAGCTTCTATATTAGCTTTAATACGACGTAATTCATTTTTTAATTTTGCATTTTCATCACTTACAAAAGCCAATTCCTTTTTTAGTTTTTTAATTAAAGTATTATATTCATTGTAATCATTAATCACCAAATCTAAAAATTTATCTACTTCTTGTGGTCTATATCCTCTGGCATCGATTTTAAATTCCTTATCGAGAATTTCTCTTGGACTAAGAACAATTTTATCTGCATCCATATATAAATCACCCTTCTTATGACAAAATTATATATCGATTATATTCTACTTGTCAAGATTACAGGAATTAACCAAAACCTCACGATCTACCATTTCTACCATTTCTATCATATCTTGCAAAAAATATTCCACTCTCATATTTAGCCTCCTAAAAATATAATAGCCTAAAAGAAAAATGTTTTCACTAACTTAGACAAAATAAGAAAAAAAGCCACAATGTAAAAAATTATTTAAAGACTATATTTTCTTTTCTTTATATAGTATAATTAATTAAGGTGATTCTAATGCAATACCCTAATAATATTAAAAAATGTTACACAAAATTAGAAATTTCTCATGGAAATAGAGGCATGAACTTAGAAAATGCTATAAATTTAAGTAACGAATATTATTTAAAAAATGATAAAGCATTAATTTATAAGAAACCCACACCAATTGGTGTTGTAGACGTTTCTTATAAAAATCACAAAAAAATAATTGATAAAGCTTACTTTAAAGAGCAATCAACATTAGATTACAATGGAATATATAGAGGGAAATATATCGAGTTTGATGCTAAAGAAACACTAAATAAGACAGCATTTCCTTTATCCAATATCCATAAACATCAAACAACACAAATAAGAAATGTAATCAAACATGGCGGCATAGTCTTCCTAATTATAAAAATGAATAATATAAATTATTTACTAACTGGCGAAGACTATATAGCTTATATCGACTCACATGAAAGAAAATCAATTAGTTATAACTATATTAAGGAAAAAGCTCATATAATAAAGGAAGCATATCTACCTCAACTAGACTATCTTAATATAATAGATAAAGTTTATTTTAAAGGAGAATAAAAATGGCAAACATAAAAAAAGATTCCGATAAACCTTCTAGTAAAAAAAATACTAATAAAAAGGCTATTACAATAAAAAAGGATTTAAAACCAAAAAAAGAAGTAAAAACATCTTTACCAATTAATAATAAACCAGTAATCTTAAAAAAAGATGTAAAAGAAAAAAAAGTAAAAAAGAAAAAAGCTGGTAAAATTTTAAATATCATTTTGTCAATTATAATGTTTTTAGGTATTTGTATAATGCTTATTATAATGTCATTTGGTACATACATTGTTTTATCGGCTCCACCTTTCGAAGCTGATAAATTATACTCACAAGAAGCTTCAATTATTTTAGATAAAAATGGTGAAGAATTTGCGCGAGTAGGAACTCAAAAACGAGAAACTAAAACATATCAAGAGTTACCACAAACTTTTGTTGATGCTTTAGTCGCTACAGAAGATTCAAGATTTTTCCAACATAATGGGTTTGACGTAATCCGCTTCATTAAAGCTTCTTTAGGACAATTAGCAGGAAATAGTGGTGCTGGTGGAGCTTCAACTCTAACAATGCAAGTTGCCAAAAACACTTTTAGTAAAAAAGAAGATGGTACAGTAGAATCAAGAGGTATAGAAGGAATTGTTCGTAAGTTCACTGATATTTATATGTCAATCTTCTTAATAGAAAGAAATTATACCAAAGAAGAAATAATAGAATTTTACGCTAACTCTTTAGAACTTGGTTATAACTCTTTTGGTGTTGAACAAGCATCCCAAACTTATTTTGGTAAATCAATTTCTGATTTGTCACTAACAGAATCTGCTCTATTAGTTGGACTATTTAACGGGCCTTCTTATTATGATCCATATTATCATGCCGATAGAGCTGACTACCGTCGTGCAATCGTTTTAGATTTAATGGTTAGACATGGTTATATCGATGAAGCACAAGCTGATGATGCTAAAGCTATTCCTATTTCTTCACTATTAGTAGATGCTGAAATTGAAGAACTAAATGAATATCAACAATTTTTAGATATTGTTTTAGACGAAGTTAAAGAAAAAACAGGATTAAGTCCTTATACAACACCAATGATTGTTTATACAACTCTAGACCGTGAAATTCAATCCTATATGAAAAAATTAAATAATGGTGAATTAGATTATAAATGGAAAACATATAAATATAATGACTACAAAGACATTGTAGACATTGGTATTGTTATTACAGATGTCCATGATGGTTCAATCTCTGCTGTTAACGGTGGAAGAAAAAGAACTGGTGCTCGTGTATGGAGTAACGCCACTTATATAACTAGGTCACCTGGTTCAACAATCAAACCATTCTTTGATTATGGACCTTATATTGAATATAATAATGGAAATCCAAGTACTTTGTTCTTTGACAATAAAATGACCTTCTCTAATGGTCAATCATTACGTAACTCTGATGATACATATGCTGGTCAAATTACAATGAGACAAGCACTAGCTCAATCTAGAAACATTCCAGCTGTCCAAGCTTTTCAAGCTGTAGATAAAAATAAAATAACGGAATTTGTTCATAATGTTGGGTTAGACTATTGTAAATATGATAATAACGGAAACGCTGTTGATTGCAATCTATATGAAGCAATGGCTATCGGTGGTGGACTTGGATTTAGTCCTAAAACAATGGCTGCCGCATATGGAACTTTAGCCCGAGGTGGTTATTACATTGAACCTTACTCTGTAACCAAAATTATCTATCGTGAAACTGAAGAACCAGTTGAATTTAAATATGAAAAAACACAGGCAATGAGCGAAGAAACCGCTTATATGCTAACTGATATGCTTGTAACAGCAACAAGTCAAGGTATTGCTAGCAACTTCAAAGTACCAGGAACACAAATCGCTACTAAAACAGGAACTGCAACATATGATTCAGCAATTCTAAAAAAATATAATATTCCAAATTCCGCATCGTCTGATAACTGGATTATCTCCTACTCACCTGACTATGTTATATCATGCTGGTACGGAGTTGACGTTCCAGGTCATAAAGTATATACAGATTCATTAGCTGGAGCTATTGAAAACAAAAGGATTATGGCTCAATTAGGTAATAGAATCTTCAAGAAAAATTCAAAATTCTCAAAACCTAGCGGTGTTATTTCAGCCCAATATGAGATAGAAACATTCCCTGCGCAAAAACCATCTGCTTACACACCAGCTAATCTAATATCTTCAGAGCTTTTTAAGAAGGGGACTGAGCCAAGTGGGGTATCGGATCGATTTGAACAATTACTAAATCCAACAAATGGTAGCGCAGAAGTAACTGGAACTCAAATCAATCTTAGCTGGAAAGAAATAAATGAACCTAATAGTATTAATAATTCTTACTTAGTAAATTATTTTAAAAGTAATTATGGACAATTTGCCGATATGTACTTAAATAAAAGATATAACTATAATGAATCAACCTTAGGTACTTTAGGATATCGTGTTTATCTAGAGAATAATGGTAATTTACAATTTTTAGGTTTTACTTCTAATCCAAACTATGTATATAATTCAACTACTACAGGAACTCATAACTTTATAATAAAATCATCATATAGTATTTTTACATCAAATATGAGTTCAGGTTTAACAATCAAAACTGAAATAAAAAATGAAATACCTATTATTCCTGAACCTGATGACCCAGTAGAAAAACCTGATGTACCACCAAATGAAACTAGCTAAAAAACATGTAGAAATTAATTTTCTACATGTTTTAATTTTGATTAAATAACTTTTTTATCTTTACTTTTACAATCATCATAAAAAGCACACTTCTGACAAATTGGTCCTCGAGCTTTACAAATATAACGTCCAAATAAAACAAGTTGATGATGTGTTTTACTCCATAATTCTTTCGGAACTACTTTTTCTAATTTTTTCTCGACTTCTAATACCGTATCATCCAATTTTGCTATTTTAAGTCTTTTACTAACACGTTCCACATGAGTATCAACAGCAATAGCTGGAACATCAAAAAGATTTGATAAAACAACATTAGCTGTTTTTCTCCCAATTCCAGGAAGACTTTCTAAATATTCACGATTATTAGGCACTATACCATCATAATTAGCTCTTAAAGATTTAGCAATTTCAATAATATATAAAGACTTTTTAGTAAAAGAACCACAACTCCTTATAATATCTTCAATATCTTTCTTATTAGCAGTAGCTAAGCCATTTAAATCATATTCTTTAAATAAAACTTTAGTAACTTCATTAACCCTCTTATCAGTACACTGTGCTGATAAGACAGTAGCAATAACTAGTTCATAATCCTTATTATAATTTAATTCACAACGAGCCTCCCCTATCATCTCATCTAACTTTAAATTAAAATTATTTATTTTCATTCAGCACCCAACCAGTCATAATCAGAAATTTCTTGTTCTTTTTTACTAATAACTTTATCTTTGTTTTTTTCTTCACGACGGTTTTTCAGATGATTATTCACATCATCCATCGTTTTAAATCCTTTTTTGCCCCACTCATATATAATCTTATCAATATAACGAAATTGTCTTACTCCATTATATACAGCTTCCCTTAAAGCTCCCAAAATAAGTTCTTTCGGCGTTCCACTTTTAACCCAAGCATTAATAAACTCTAATTCCATAGGTGATAAAGTTCGACCAAGTTCACTTTCAAAAATTTTAAAAATATCATTTTCAATAACTTCTTCTGTTTCTTCCTGCATATTCAAAAGTATTTCTTCATATACACCATCTAACTTTACAATTTCAATTCTTCGCTTCTCAATATCTTTAACACTTTCTAAAGAAACCAACTCTTTAATCATTAAACTATTAAAAGCTTCCATTGTATCATTCATATTAAGCCCAATAGTTTTACTAACTAAATCTATATCTAAAGCACTATTAAAATTATTGTCAAAAAACAAAAGCAACAAAAATTCATTCAAACTAAGATTTTTATCAATTGCCAATTTAATTAAATAATCATTAACAACTAACTTTTTAGAAGATAAAGCTTTAAATAACTTCTCCTTCATTTAAAAACCACTTCTTTCTATTATTTTTCAAATATTCTCTAATAGAAACATTCTCGTTTTCTAAATTTCTATGGAGGATTAATTCTTTTAATTCATTATACACTAAATGAATTGTTCGATTAGGTTTAATGTTTAAAATTTCACATATTTCATAAGTTGTTATATTAATATCTTTATTTCTTCTTATAGGAAGATTTTTATCTAATTCTATAATATATTCTTTATCAACTTTTAAAATACCTCCAGCAACTTGTGATATATATAAACCATAATTAAATAAAACATTTTCATCTATCATACCATAATTTACTATATTTTTAATTATTTTTATATTTTCCCTTTCTTCTTTTGAAAAAGGAAAATCTTTTAATATATCAAGTTGACTATACATCCCACAAATATCACTAACATAAACGATGTCATCATTAAAATTTATTCCTATTAAAGGTAAAAAAACTAAATCCCTAAGTAAATACAATCCTTTAAGAGCATTTGGACTAACCAATATTTTATTTAATTCATCTTTAACACGTTCTCTTGATAATTGACTTAAAAGATTTTTATTTTCTTTTAATTCTTCATATAATTCTTTTTCAATATTAAAATCAAGTACTGTCGCAAAACGAACTGCTCTAAGCATCCTTAATGGATCCTCTAAAAGTCTTTCTTTTATATTCCCAACACATCTTATTATTTTATTTTCAATATCCTTCTTACCATCTAAAAGATCAATAATATTTCCTTCTTTATTCATACATAAAGTATTCATCGTAAAATCCCTTCTGTTAATATCTGTAAGCAGATTATCAACATACTCAATTTCTACTTTACGACGACTCCCATTATATTTAACCTCTTTACGATATGTCGTAATATCAATATGAAATTCACTAGTTATAATCTTTACCGCCCCATATAAATTACTAGTTACATTTATATCACTAAAAATATCAAGAAGATCTTTAACTTTAGCATTTGTACAAATATCAATATCACCAGAAATAATACCTAATAAATAATCTCTAACATAACCACCAACTATATAAGCTTCAAAACCATTTTCTTCTATTTTTTCTAGTACATTAAATACATTCATTTAAATCCCTCATAACTATTATATCATGCAAAATATTTATAATAATATTAAAAATAATAAAAGTGTTAAGTAACTTTATTTCCCCAAAAGAAAAGTAGCATAAATGCTACTAGACTAAATTAATTTCTTTCTTTAACTTTATATTCCTTTTTCATTCCTTTTAAGAAGTTTAGTTTAGCACGTCTAACCATACCCTTCTTAACAACTACTATTTGATCAATAGCAGGTGAATTAACAGGAAAAACTCTTGTTACACCAATACCATAAGATTTCTTACGAACAGAAAAAGTTTCAGATACACTTCCGCCTTTTTTAGCAACTACTAAGCCTTCAAAAGCTTGAATTCTTTCTTTTTTACCTTCTTTTACCCATACATCTACTCTTACAGTATCACCAACACGGAATTCAGGAATGTCTTTTCTTATATGCTTCTCATTTATTTTGTCTACTAAATTAGCCATTTTATACATCCTTTCGTCTTTATTTTACTTACCAGAAAATCATTAAAATATTTTAAGCGGATTTCCCTCCTTTGAAGCAATTAAAATTCTAACACAAAATCTCCTTATTGACAAGTAAAACCAGAACTTTATCTCCTAAAAAATCATTTTTTTAAACATAAAACTAATACAATACCAAAATTAATAAAAATTGCATTTAAATCTTCATTAAAAAAATCTTTTATCTTTATATGTGATAAATCTTATCTATCTTCCACGCTTTTTTTAAATTTATAACAACACCTGTCCCACAATAGGGACATAATTTATTTCCAAGACTTTTTATCGGCGCCCCACAATTCTTACAATTTAAACTAACACCTAACTCCTCATTTTGCATATTATCATACACATAAATAAGTTCCGTATTAAAACGATCTTGAACTTTAATTATATCTTCACCTTTTTTAATATATTCTAAAGAACTTTGAACCGTTATTACACATACTCCCCTACTTTTCTTATAAGAATTAATAACTGTTTTATGAAATCTGACATCACTATATCTTTCATTACTTAAAGATAGACTTTCAATTTCTGAATTTATTTTTGCTAAAAGACATTCAGTTCCATTATTTATCTTTACCTCACCATTATCTA
>CANDCB010000013.1 GCA_947383065.1 uncultured Bacillota bacterium
CCCCCACCACGTCACACTCTTTCCCTACACGACGCTCTTCCGATCTGTGGAGCCTTTCGGCTCCTTCAGGGGGACTTTATTAGTAGTTTTTCCCACTTTACCACAGTTAATTTGAGTGCTTTTTAGCTTTTTATAGAACTTTAAAGATTTTTAAAATTTAAAATTATAAGTCATAAATAAGTCATAGAAATTTAATAATCGTGTCAATTCTTACTGGTTTGATTAATATATAATATTATAGCATAATTACAGTAAAATTAAAGTAGTAATTTTGTTATTAACTATCTATTATTGCTCCTTATATCTTGGTGGATTAAGTATAGGTTCTTTTAAAAAGAAACAATTTAAGCTTACATCTAATACTCGAGCTAATCTATCAAGAAAAACTACTGATACCCCTTGTTCTACACTTTTAGCAGTTAAGTTATATAACATATTTGGGCTACTGTCTATTTCCTCCGCTAATCTTTCAATAGTAACGAAGCCTTTATCATTCATTATTTTAGTGTTATTACAATGATAACGATAATAATTTATATTTTTGCCAATTAAAGTTAATAAATCTCTCTTATCTTTGTCGTTATAATTCATATTGCCTCCACACATTAAGTAATTTACTTAATAAATTTCAGTATTATTATCCTCAAAAACTTTAATTTTAACCATAAATTAATCACTTAATTATTTTAAGTCATTTACTTAAGCGTTATTGCTAAACATAAAATATATGTTATAATAATAATGAGGTGGTAAATGTGGAAAAAGTATTTAAAAACAAAAAATTAATGTTAGGGATGTTATTGGCACTAATATTAATAATTTCGGTAATAACAAGCATAGTTTTATTAAGTGGAAAGGATAATGAAAAAGATAGTGATACTTCTATAAATAATTCAGTTGAAAAAGAACAAAAAAACAAAGAAACATATTT
Organism: uncultured Bacillota bacterium; assembly: GCA_947383065.1. The sequence goes on from CANDCB010000013.1 coordinate 932, forward strand.
AGTAATATCAATTAACCCTAAAATTATGTTACATCTTGATAATGCTGGGAAGGTCATAGAATTATTTCAGTTAAACAAGGATGCTGTTATATTCACTAATGATGAACTTGAAAATTTAGATTTAGATAATGCTATAGATAAAATTGTTACTATAGCACAAGATAATGGATATTTGAAAGATGCTAAAGACATTTCTGTTTCAGTTTTAAACAATAATGTTAATAGCGATACTACAACATATATGAATAAGGTTGTAGAACAACTAGAAACAAAAGTATTAAATGTTAAAAAAGAAGAAATTAGTTCAGAAGAACAAAAAACTATTGAGAGCACTATTGAAAACTATGTAGAGAAAAAAGTTGAAGATAATACTTCTACTGAAAAACCAGACAATAAACCAGTACCTACACAAACCCCTACAACAACTAAAAATATTAACATAACTGAAAAAATTCCTTTTTCTAGTAAAAACGAAGAAGAAGTAAATATGTTAAGAGGTACTACTAAAATATCTCAAGAAGGACAAGAAGGAACTAAAACAACTACATATAAAGTTACTTATAATAGTAATGGCAAAGAAATATCACGTAGCAAGATTTCTGAAAAGGTAACCAAACAACCTGTTACTCAAATTACAAAAGTTGGCATAAGTGATTATAATATTAACACTGATGTAATTAGTAGTAATGGTAGTGGGATGATTTGTTTTGAAAATCAATTAATTATTTATGAAGATGGTTATAAAGAATGTGACGAAAGCCAAGTTACAAATTATTTTGCTTCAATTACATTAAAAAATAAAGAATACGTTTATTATATAGGTAATACTGATAATAGAGATTTAGTAAATATTAAGTCATTATTATCTGTTAGTAATGGTAAAATAAATTATGGTGGTAATACCTATGTTCTTGATGGAAGAAGCGGCTCTAATACACCAATACCATTAACATCTACTCTTTGCTCAAAATATGGTCTATCTTGTGGTAGTTGGTAATTTAAAAATTATATATAGGAGATAACAAATGAAAAAAGAAAAAGTAATTGATGAAAAGCAACCAAAGAAGAAAAGAAAAATATTTAAGAAATTATTACTTGTTTTACTAATATTTGTTGGAATAGTTAGTATTTTCTTAATAGGAAAAAATATTTATTATAAAATTAATGATAGTAAAATTATCAAGGTTATGGATAATTTAGAACAGGAGAGAGTTAGTTTGATTTTCATAGAGATTAACCCCTCATTTGTTCTAACTATGAAAAACAATAAAGTTGAAGATATAGCCTGTCTAAATGATGACTGTTTAAGTTTTTATGATGATATAGATGTTACTGGAAAAAATACAAATGATAGTATAGATTATCTTTATAAACTTTCCAAAGATAAAGGTTTTGATACTTCAAAAGGAGTTAATATAAAAACTACTACTGAAATAGAAGTTAATCTTGATTATGTTAAGGTAGATTATATTGATGAAAATGTAAAAAATGAAATGCTATCAAATGTTTTGAATAATGATGATATAAAGGAAAATAACCAAAACGAAAACTATTATTCTAAACTTTGGGAAGAACTAAAAAAAGATGCTGATTATGGAAATGTTTATACTTGTAAAATGAATAATAAAGAGTTAGAATGTCATTTTATTGTAAGTTCTATAACCCCAAATAATGGGATGGATAATAATAAGATAATTAAAACTTTTGATGTTTTAGATAAATTTAGTATTGACACTAAACGTGATAGAAATGATGTTTGGGGCATATATATAGACAATGTTTTGTATGAATATATGGAAGATACTTTGGTGGGTGGAGAAACTTTGATAATTCAAGATACATCTCCTGAATGTATAAATAAAACCTACGACGAAGCAACAGATTCGTATATTCATACCAATATTTGTCCTCAAACTACCACTACTGCAAAAGAGCCTTTAAATCTTAAAATGGCTCTAGTAAAGGTAAATAGTTCTATGTCTAATAATACTGTTGAATATTTGTATATCAAAGACCTAAACCTTTTAAATCCAGTTTCCAGTTTAAGTAATATTAATAAATATTGATAAATCATTTCTAAAGTTAGGATTAGTCCTAATTCTTTTTATTTTGTATTACTCTTTATTAGAATTATTATGGTATATCATTTATAAGATATTGATTATGAATAATATTTTTGAAGAAGTTAAACAATATAAGAATTCTAGTATGAAATGGTTTGTCTTTGGTAGTAAAGAATATGGATATGATTATCTTATAGCAAGCAAAGAAATAGACGAAAGAAACAATTACATATCTAAACTTGCTGAAATAAAACGTATAAGACATCATGATTTTAGACATAGTTGTGCTTCACTTCTTATCAATAATAATGTTAATGTTACAATGGTTGCTAAATATCTTGGACACACAAAAGTTGAAGAAACATTAAATACCTATTCACATATGTTTGATAGTGCTTTAGACCATGTACTAGATGTATAAATACTTTAGATGATAATATTGACTTAAATAATATAATGACAACTACTGAAATAATAGAACATATTCATGAACTTACAAAAATTGATAAAAATGTTGAACTATCTTTGGAGAAAAAAAGGATATTTTCATTAAGATAAAAATTATATAAAAATAATGGAACGCAACTTGAAATTTTAAAGTTTTTTAGGAAATAAGTCATAGAATAAGTCATAAACTAGTTACAAAAATTAGTGACTTTCTCTAAGCCCTTTGTTTTCGGGCAAAAAAAGTGGGAGCACATTAATCGTGCTCCCTTCAGGGGGTTTTGGTTGATTTACTTTCACATTAATCGTGAAAGTAACCAGCATGACATCTATCATGCTAATTAAATGATATATTATTTTGTTATCTTTGTCAATCAAAGTTTTAAAATTTTATCAAATAAAAGTAAAGGGGCTAAAATAAATTTTTTATGAAAATTTATTATTAAATTTTGTGTTACTAAATATATTTAAAAATAAAACTTGTTGATATTTCTTTTTTTTAAGAGTATAATATTATTAACATCTTATAAAGAGCGATGGAGGGACTAGCCCTATGAAATCGCACCAACCTATTAAATTAGGTGGTAAAGCTAGAACGATAAGATAACTTTTAGCTCAAGAAAGTTATCTTGGGTTTTTTATTTGATGGAGAAGGAGGAAAATTATGATTGAGAAAGTAAACCCATGTCATCCTGATAAGGTGGCAGATAGAATTGCTGGAGCTTTAGTTGATTTAGCATATTCTAAAAATGACAATTGTAAAATAGCAGTAGAAGTATTAATTGGTCATGGTAAATGTCATATAATAGCTGAAACTAGTGAAAATTTTGCAGTAGAAGAAGTTGACAAAATTGTGAAAAGGATAGCAGGAGAAATTGAACTTGATTTAGTTGTAGTTAAGCAAGATGTTCATTTGGCAAATAATCAAAAAGGTCAAGTAAGATGTGGAGATAATGGTATTTTTAAAGGTGTTCCTTTAACAAAAGAGCAAAGAGAGTTATCAGCTATAGCTCATAACATTTTTGAAAAGTATCCTACGGATGGTAAATATATTTTGGATAAAGATAAGTTAATAATTTGCCAAAGTAATGCTAGTAATGAAGAACTTAGAGCATTATATCCTAATGCTATAGTAAATCCAATAGGTGAATGGACTGGTGGAACAAATGTGGATACTGGTGCAACAAATAGAAAATTAGGTTCAGATATGGCAGATAGTATAACTGGTGGTGGCTTGCATGGTAAAGATTTATCAAAAGCTGATGTTTCAATTAATATATATGCTTTTAAAAAAGCTCAAGAACTTAATAAAACTGTGGAATTAAGTTGTGCAATTGGTGATCAAATGATTGATAATATTCCATATAGTGAAATCGTTAAACAAGCTAGAGAGTATATAAATAAAATAGGTGGGTTTGAAAAATTTGCGGAATGGGGACTTTATTAAAGAGTCCTTTTTTTCCATTATTTTAACTATTAATGTCTTATTTCTTGTTATAAGTTGTTTTTTATAGTATTATAGATAAATATATTAAATGAATTAAATATAAATGAAAGGATTCAATTTATAGATTGTCTTTTATAAGGTTGAAAGAATAGATATTATGGAAAATAATTTAGAAATTTTAGCAATACAGCATAATAAAAATGATTTAAATGAAGCTTTGAATAGAATTAGTTCTCCTGGTTCAAGTTTGGTTTTATTTACAAATCTTTTTTGTAAATTAAAAATGGGAAATGAGATGTTAAGAGGTTCTTTATTTGATACAGCTTTATATAGCGAAAATGATAATCTGCTTATTCTATTAATGAATCATGGACCAATAAAAGTTGATGAATTAAGAGAATGTTTAGATGAGAAAAAGTTACCATATCATGAGGTGAGTTTTACACGTAACTTAAATGAAAGAAAAAAGAAACAGAATTTGCCACATTTATATTTTGCTCATGATTGTTCAAGTCTTGAAAAAGTATTTAAAAAGAGTGGGGAAAAAAATGAATTTAGGGTTGCTGAATATTATCCTTTTTTATCTAGTAGTTTAGACTTAGGTTATGTTTTTAGTATAGATAGTATTGATAATAATTATTTACCTTTAGAGGCTAGAGATTATTGTTCAATTGAAAAACAAGTATTTCGTGGTTTAATTAGATTAAATGGTAAAGTGATTTTACTTATGCATAATCAAGAAAATTCTATTAGTGCTACGCAAGTGGGAAAAATTATGAAAAAATATGGTTTTTATTGTACAATTTTAGAGGATAGTGACTTTTCTCTGCATCATTTAAAGGGTAGAAGGTTGAGAAAAATGCCTAAAAAACATTATTAAGATATCTTAAACAAAGATATTTTTTTTTATCTTCTATATATAACTTATATTCATAATATATATGAATAATATGCATTTTATTTATTTTTGCCATCTGCTTATAATTATTTGTAAGAGGTGATATATATATGAATATTTTGGTAATTAATCCGCCTAATAAACCATTTACTAATAGTACTTTAATAGGTGAACCTTTAGATGTATTACAAATTGCTACAGTTATTAAAGAACGTTTTAGTAAAATTAATGTTCTTGATATGGATGTTCTTAGGATGGAAAATAATATAAATCAATATTTGGAAGATGAAAATATAATAGTTTTTGTTTATGATTATCAAATTCCTTTACATACTTCAGCAACTATAAATAATATATATGAAATAATAAGGAATTTAAATAAAAAAGCAAAAGTTATAATGATTGGGAAAACTTCTTCTTATATTTATAAAGATTTTTTAGAAAATGGGATAGATATAGTTATTAAGGGTATTGCAGAAGATTTTATAAATGATGTTATTTCCAATGTAAATAATATAAATAAATTAAAAAATATTCCTAATTTAGCATTTAAGGATAAAGGTAAAATTATTATTACTAAACAAGTTTTTAAAAGTAATAATTATTCTAAATTGCCTATAGTTGAAAGAGATTTTATTGATTTAGCAAATTATATGGATACAAGAACAATTATAACTTCTCGCGGATGTAATGGATGTTGTAAGTTTTGTACTACACCTTATTTTTTTAGGAAATGGAATGGAAAGTCTGCAAGAGTAGTAGTGAAAGAAATTGAGGTTTTAATAAAAAAATATAAGGCTAAACAAATTATGTTTTTGGATGATAACGCTATAGTTAATAAAGAACGGATGTTAAGAATATGTGAATTAATTAAGAAAAAAAATTTAAAGTGTTTGTTTGGAGTACTTGGAAGTATAAAGTGTTATGATAGAGATCTTTTAAAAATGATGTATAGTGTCGGTTTTAGATGGATTCATTTTGGTTTGGAGTCTGGAAGTTCTAAAATTTTAAAGAGTATGAATAAAAATATGGATATTGCACAGGTAAAAGAAATTATAAAGGAAGTAAAGCAAATGGGTTATCGTGTTAGAACAAGTTTTATTTTAGATTATCCGGGAACTACTAAAGAAGATTTAAATAAAACTAGAGAATTATTAGGAGTTATTAAGCCTCATGAGGTAAGACTGCATTATTTAGCGTATCGTTATGGAACTCCTATTAAAGAGGAATTTAATATTTTAAATAATACGCAATATATTCATAGCAATAAACCTAATGTTTTTAATTTGAAAATAATAGAAGAAGTAAAAAGGTTAGTAATTGATTTGAAAGAATATGGTTATGAAATTATTACTGATGATATAGATTGGAATAAATATAATAATCAAGATAAAAATGTTAAGATAGCTTCTTTTGTTCCGATAAAGTATGGGATGTGTTGGTATGAATAGAATAATAGGAATTACTGGAGGTATGGGATCTGGTAAAACGACTTTATCTAAAAAAATAATGCAAGAGAATGCTGATTTTATTTATATAGATGTTGATATTTTTAGACGTAATTTATTAAGAAATTCTGAATATGTTAATGAATTAAAAAAAGTAATACCTGAATTAAATAGTTATTATATGATAGATAGTTCTATTTTGAATAGATATATATATGGAAATGATGAATATATGAGAAGGTATAAAAAAATATTGTATAGATATTTATTTAATTATTTAAGAACTTTTGAAGATAAGACAATATTAGTTGATTGGGCTTTAATTTTTAATGATAATTTGGAAGGATATTTTGATGAAATAATTTGTTTAGAAGCTAGTGAAAATGTTAGATTAGAGAGATTAAAAGATAGTGATTTAGATAAAAATGATATTTTAAAAAGATTTAGGTTGCAAACAATTTTAGATTGGGATGAGCGTAATTTAGATAATGTTTTATTTTTAAATAGTGAAAATGAAATTGATATGAATCAAATTAGGGAGTTTATTAATGGAATTTCTTGTAAATTTACTTTACCTAATAATGAAGGGAAAGCAATTTGGGAGATAACACATAGATGTAATTATGGTTGCTCTTATTGTATATTTTCTTGTACTAAGAATTTTAAAGCACAAGGTGAATTAACTACTGAAGAATGTTTTCATGTTATTGATGAATTATATAATAATGGTTTTAGGCATTTAAAAATTACGGGTGGAGAACCTTTTTTAAGAAAAGATATAATTGATGTTTTAAGATATGCTAGTACTAAATTAATTACTGATATTTCAACAAATGCTTCGTTATTAACAGAGGAAAAAATAAGGCAATTAAATGAGTTAAGATTAAAAATGATACATGTAAGTTTAGATGGTAATTTAATTGAACATGAATCTGTAAGAGGGAAAAATACATATTGGCAGACTATAAAAGGTCTTGAAATGTTGAAATCGTCAACTAACAGAGTTCGTATTGGAGCAGTTATTCATGCTAATAATGAACGTAATTTAGAAGGTTTGGTAAAAGATTCTGAAAAACTTTTTGCTGATGAAATTATCTTTTCTATAATGGAACCTATATATGGACAAGATAGAAGTCTTTATAAAAAAAGACCAAATGAAGATTTAATTAATGAATTAAATAAGTTGCAGGTATTATATGGAGGAAAAATTAAAGTAAATTATAATTTTGGTAAACAGACATATGTGGTTCATCGTTGCCCAGCTGGGGATAAGTTTTTGTATATTAATAATTTGGGTCAAATAAGTCCATGTCCATGGATTCATGAAATTGATAAAAGTTGTATTTCTTCTTTGTCATTACGTAATCAATCATTAGAAGAAATATTAAAAGATAAGAAACTCACCAAATTTTTAGAAGCTAAAAAAAGAGGATTGTGTTATGGGCAGATTTGATAGTATTTATCTTTTTACAACTGAAAATATTGCTGGTTATATGAGAGATTTAGATTTGACTGGTAAAAAAGTAGTAACTGTTACTGGGTCTACTGATCATATTATAAATATTGTTGCTAGAGGTGCAAAAGAAATTCTTACGTTTGATATAAATCCACGAGTTAAAGAGTATATGGATTTAAAGTTGTCAGCAATAAGAACACTTTCTTTTAAAGAGTTTGTATCATTTTTATTATTTGATTCACCTATGAGTTTTGCTTATGAAATAATTAAAGATTTACCTCTTTTAGAAAGTAGTAAAAGGTATTGGTTAAATTTATTATCAACTTTTAATAACGATGGGTTGTTATTAAAATATTCGTCAATTTTTAATTTAAAATATTTTAATCCAAATAGTAAATTATGGCAAAATTTATATTTAGATGAACAAACTTATCTGGGTGTTCAAAAAAGATTAATGGATGTTGAAATTAAATATGTAAATTGTGATTTAAAAAAATTAGATTTAAAAGAAGATTTTGATTATATGTTTTTGTCAAATATATCAGATTATATAAAAGATATGTATGAAGGTGGTCTTATAAGTTATAGGGAACTAATGAAAAAATTTCTTATGAAAGTGAAAACAATTTATATGGCTTATTTATATGATATAGGTAATAATAATCCTCGTAGTGAAATTGATGATTTAAATAATGTTAGTAGTTTATTTAGTAATTATGAAGTAAAAAAATTTAAAAGTGCGCTAGAAACAAATGAATCTAAAGAAGATGGCGTAATAATTTTAAGGAAGTGATTAAAAATGTCAGAGAGTAGAAATTGTGGTGAGAGTAGGTCTTATACACCTTCTTATGGACCTTATTCTGCATATTTTGGATCTGAGAGTAGACAAAGTTCTGAGAGTAGAGGGCTTTATGAAAGTGTTGTTTTAACAAGTGAAAGTCATTTGGCTAGTGAAAGTGTATTTGAACCTTCTGAAAGTAGGTTACCTTCTGAAAGTTGTTCAGACGGATTAAGAAAATTTGGCAAAGTATCTGCTATGTTTGGTCAATTAAGATCATCGATATTAGTTAGGAATCAAGCTCCTGTTCAGTATAATACATTTGATGAAATTGATACTTTAATAGAGCAACTAGAAATATCTATTCCTGTTCTTCAAAAATTAGAAGAAAGAGGAACTAGATATGAAAAAGCTTTACAAAGAAGAAAAGATCAATTAGAAAGATTAAGACGAATCAAAGAAGATCGTATAATTAGTGAAATAGAAAAAGAAAGTGATTTATTTGAAGAAAAAATAGAAGGAATAAAGAGATTAACTAAAAGCCCACTATCACCATTTGCTTCGAGGAGTTTTGAAAGTCATGATAGTGGGGAAAGTAGATGGTAAAATGGAAAACATCTATAAAAATTTACATTCTAACCAAAAAATATTGATTTATGAAATGTTAAAAAGAGGTATTAATGTTGAAATAGTTAATGAACAATTAGAGCTTATTAAAGCTTCTTATAAGGGACATGAAGAATTAATTTATGATCGTGATTCATCGATTGTTCCTTATAGTTTATCTGTTTTAGCAGGAGATAAAGGTCTTACTAAACAATTACTTTTTGCAAGTGGAATAAGTGTTCCAACAGGAGCTGTATTTAGTGCTAATTATCAAGTGGATTTTATTAAAGCTTTTGAAGTGTTAAATTGTTCTGTTGTTTTAAAACCAGTTTTTGGTTCACACGGTTATGATGTATATACTAATCTTAAAACAAAGGATGATGTCATAGAAGCGTTAGCTAAAATAATAAGGTCAAAAGGTCCCACAGCTAAAGTATTAATTGAGGAATATTTTGAAGCTCAAGAATATCGTGTTTTTGTAACTAAAAATCGTGACTTTGCGGTTTTGTTACGTGATCCTGCTCATGTTTATGGAAATGGAATAAATACTATTTCTGAATTAATTATGAGGGAAAATTATCGTCGAATGAACCCAAGAACAAATGCTTTATGTGAAATATTAATTGATGAAGAAATGTTTCGTTTTATATCTAAGAAAGGATTAAGTATGGATTATATTCCTAGAAATGGAGAAAAAGTGTATTTAAGACCAAATTCTAATGTTGCTAT